>NZ_LWEJ01000245.1:0-4283 GCF_001635525.1 Alcanivorax sp. HI0007 | reverse complement strand
CATAGGTATTCTGCAGGGTCAGACCATGCACCTGCGGATCAGCGGCGAGGACATCCTCGAGCAGGCTATCATGCAGCTCACGGTCAAACACCAAACGGGCATACTTTTCGGCATAAAGCACCGGAGCCAGCAGGTTCTGACCCTCTGACAGGGTCATGGCCTGCTCAAAATGGGCCCTGGCCTGGTCCGGCTTGCCTCCCAGGGACGCGGGCAGGATGCTGCTCAGTACCCCCAGGTACATGTGCGCCTGGCCATACTGGTAACCCTCATCCAGAGCCACTACACGCTCCATGATGGCTTCCACGCGGCCAAGCTCGGCCACCGCGTTCCAGTCGCTGGTGTTCTGCTGAATATACCCGGCCCAGGCACTGCCCAGGGTGAACAGCATGGGCACATCGCCCTTGTCGGCGTCTTCCAGCAGTGCCTCGAACTCGGGCACGGACAGCGCACGCAGTTCGCAGTAATCATCATCATGGGCACAGGCGGAACGGAAGGCATAACCCAGCGCCTTGTCGCTGAGCTTGCGGGCCCGTTTCGGGTCTTCCACAAACAGGCCCGCATAGGCGCCATAAAGGTCTGCCCCGCTGGCCAGCATGGAAGCGCTGTCGGGCCAGTTTTCGATCAGGCCGTCTACCATCAACAGATAGGTGGGCAGGCCCTCGGCCACCAGCTCGAGATCATTGTTGTTCAATACCCCATAGGGCAGGTTGTCGTCGATGCTGGCCAGGGAACAGCCCTGCAAGGAAACGACCGCTGCAACTAGGAGAGAGGGAACCAACCCGGGTAGGACGCGCCACTGCATAGGTCGCCGGTATCCTTTCATTATTGTGACTGATTGTTTTGGCTGTCTTTATAGCAGTACGACCGGGGTAACTCAAACGGCCCCGGCCCCCTGTGCCCGGCGCCAGAGACCGAAACCGGCCCCCAGCAGACAACCGCTGACCAGCCCCGCCAGATGCGCCGCATTGGCCACCACACTGGAGAGCCCCACAAAACAGATCACCATCCAGGCCAGCATGAAGATGACAATTTCCCGTCGCAGGGGGTAACCGGATTGGGGATTTACCTTGCCGTAAATCCACAGATAGCCAAGCAGTCCGTACACCACCCCGGACAAACCACCGAACATGGGGCCGGTATGGAAAAACTGGGCCACATTGGCGGTGATGCCGGTGACCAGGGTAACCAGCACCAGCTGGCCACTGGACTGGAAGCGCTCGATCAGGCGCCCCAGGTCCGACCACCAGAGCAGATTGAACAGCAGATGCAACAGGGAAAAGTGCAGCAGCATGGGGGTCACAAGCCGCCAGGGCTGGCTTTCCAACCCGTCCAGCGCCGCCGGGAATAACAACGCCCGGTAGACACCATCTCCCATCAGATACGGCGTCAGGTATACCAGCACGCTGACAATCAGCACGATGCGGGTGACCCAGCCCAGGCTGGCAAACCAGCCCCCGGACATGAGTGGCTGGGGCCGACCGGTGAGGGGCTCCACCGGCTGGCGACCCTGCTGATGCCTGAGATCGGTAATCAGCTCTTCCAGCAAGGCCTTGGCAGGGTTGTACTGGGCCGGATCCTGCAGGTCGATAATCTGCTCACCGCCCTCTTCCCGGCGCACTACCGAAAAGCCGTTCCGCTTGAGGGTGTGCTCAAACAGCTCGGCCAGTTCCGGTTGCGGGGTGCGGATCAGTTCCATGTGAGTTCCTTGAGGGTCTCGGTACGTTGCAGGCTATCCTGCTCAGCCAGGGTTTCCACCTGCTGCCAGAAACAGTCCCAGTCCCGCCGGCATTGTTCCAGCAGGCGGGCAAAAGCCGGCACATAATCATTGTAGTCACTGACACCGTTTAGCTGGGCATTGTTCAACGGCCCGTCAAAGTACCCCTGATAACCGGCCAGGGCCGGCAGGCTCTGTTGCTCGCGGGCAAAGCGCTCCCGGGCCTGCTGCTGGATGCGGGCTTTCTCGAGGGCCATGACCGCCTCGTCCTGCTCGCTGGCATACAGCTGCCTGAGCGCCTCACGGGTATCGGTGACGATGGCCAGAAAAGCCTGGCGGACCTGCTCACGACGCTGCCAGAAATTGGCCGGCAACGGCGTACCAGTGGCGGCAAAGAAATCCACCGCGCCCTCACGACCCACCAGGGTGGCCAAGGATTCATTGAAACGGGTGTCGTTCTTGATATACAGGCGGCGGTGGGCCAGCTCGTGGATCAACAGTTCCGCCAGGGCCGGCTCAGAGCGTTGCAGCATGGGCGTGGTCAACGGATCGGCAAACCAGCCGAGGGTGGAATAGGCAATAGCACCGCCCACGTAGGTATCCAGCCCTTGTTCGCTGAGGCGTGCGGCCGCCTTTTCCGCCGCCGGGCGCTGGAAATACCCCCGGTAGCTGACACAGCCAATCAGCGGGTAACACCAGGTTTTGGGCGTCAGTGACCAGGCCGGTGTCGCCAGCACATTCCACACCACGGCGTCCTGCTCCAGGGCCACGTACTGGTGATAGACATCCTCGGCGGGCAGCGCCAGCTGGTCCCCGGCAAAGCGTACCACCTGCTGGCTGAACAGCAGGGAATGGGCAATCTGTGGAGGGGTTTGGGGGTCCGCCAGCACCGCCTCCAGGGGTTCACGCTGGCCCATCAGCGACAAATGTCCTTTGGCGGCCTGGCTGTAATAGCCAAGCTGGCAACCGGCAAGCAGCGTCATAGCCGCCAGCGTGACACCCCGTAATACCCTCATGATCCGGGATCAGGCCCGGGACATGAATTTGCGCTCGGCGGTGTTCACCCGCACCTTTTCCCCTTCCACGATATATTCCGGCACCTGCACCACCAGCCCGGTATTCAGGGTGGCCGGCTTGGTGCGTGCGGAGGCAGAGGCCGCTTTCATGGCCGGGGCGGTCTCGGTGACTTCCAGCACCACCGACGCAGGCAGCTCCAGGCCGATCACCGCATCGTCCACCCGCAGCGCCAGCAGACCTTCGGTGTTTTCAGTAATAAAGGCCAACTCGTCGGCAATGTCCTCGGCCTTGAGCAGGTACTGTGAGAAATCCTCGTTATCCATGAAGATGTAATCATCACCATCCACATAGGAAAACTGCACCGGCCGGCGCAGGAGTTCCACGGTGGTTACCTCATCATCCCCCTTGTAGCGTTCTTCAAACTTGGGTCCACCGCCCACCGCACTGGCTTTCACCCGATACAAGGTCGCCGCCCCCCGGGCCGAGGGCGACTGCACCTCGATCTGGCGAATGGCGTAAAGGGTACCGTTGGCTTCGATAACGTCGGATTTCTTCAGATCGCTGGCGCGGGTCATGGTTGGGGAGGGTCCTTGGTGTGTTGGAAGGGCAGATGCTAGCCAGTTAACAGTGAATAGTGAATAGTGAACCGTTAACAGCGACGCGAAACCAGCTCTTCGGGTTTTTAAACGCAAGAGGCCGCGCCCAACGTGCGGGCGCGGCCTCTTGCGCTTGGAACCCATGACGGTCCAATCCGCGACGCAGTTAACTATTCACTGTTAGCTGCTCCGCCACCTTCCCATGTGCCGCCTCACACAACTCCTTCCGGTCCGTGCCCTGAGCCGATACCGGTTCGCAGAAGTGCAGGCGCACGCGGATTCGGTTGCGCAACAGCATGGCCCAGAGATGATGGTGGAATTCGTCGTCACCGATGAAGGCCATGGCAGCGTCCGGGGCGCCGCTGTCGTCCAGGTAGCGCACCGCCAACGGTTGTACCGGCACATCGGCCATCAGCGGCGCATCGAACAGTTGCGGAAAGAAACGACGCAGGCCAGTGCCATCGGTGGTGGTCCCTTCCGGAAATACCAGTACGGTGTGCCCGAGCTTCAGGCGCTCGGCAATTTCCAGGGCCTTGCGGCCGGACTCGCCGCTGCCCCGCTTGATGAACAGGGTGCCCATGGCGCGGGCCAAGGTGCCGATTAACGGCCAGTCTCCCACTTCCGCCTTGGACAGGAAATACAGATGGCGCTGGCTGGCGATCAACGGGATATCCAGCCAGGACACATGGTTGCTGACTAGAAACACCGGGGCATCGACCGGGCTGCCGGTGACGGTGAGCTCCACGCCGAGGATACCCAGAAAACGACGGCACCAGCGCTGTTTGGCCGCCAGCACCACGGGGCGGTAAGGCGACCAGAAGGCCCCCAGCAGAAAGGCCAACACAAAGCCCCACAGCAGATAAAGCACGATGCGGGCAACCCGGAACATCCTGCGCAGTTGCGGCCAGAGGCCGCTGCCCTCATAAGGACTGACGCTGACGCTATCGTTCATTGCT
>NZ_LWEJ01000244.1:0-65640 GCF_001635525.1 Alcanivorax sp. HI0007 | reverse complement strand
CCGTTGTCACCGGTGCCGGTAGTGGTATCGGGCGAAGTTTTGCCCTGGAACTGGCCAAACGAAACACCGCGGTGGTTTGCGCAGATCTGAAACTGGAAAGTGCCGAAGAAACGGTAGCACTGATTGAAAAAGCCGGTGGCAAGGCCTATGCAGTGGCCTGCGATGTGGGCAAGGCGACCCAGGTGAAGAAGCTATCCGAGCAGGCGGAGAAGCTGCTCGGCAACCCGGTCACCATGGTCATCAACAATGCCGGCGTAGGTATCGGTGGCAAGTTCGAAGAGCTCAGCCTGCAGGACTGGAAATGGGTGATGGATGTGAACCTCTGGGGGGTAGTGCACGGCTGTCACTACTTCGTGCCCGGGTTCAAGAAGCAGGGCCGCGGTGCCATTATCAATGTGGCCTCTGCTGCGTCCTATACCGCTGCACCGGAAATGAGTGCCTACAACGTGACCAAGGCCGGTGTACGGGCCCTGTCCGAAACCCTCTACGCGGAACTCAAGCGCGATAATATCAAGGTCAATGTCCTGTGCCCGACCCTGGTGCCGACCAACATCATCAAGGATGGCCGCATTCCGGATCGTTACTCCAAACTGGCCGACCATGCGCTGATGAACTATGCCATGACCACCAGTGACTCCGTGGCCAAGCTGACCCTGAATCGTCTCGACAAGGGTGAGCTTTACACCACCCCGCAGGTGGACGCCAAGCTGTTCTGGATGATGAAGCGCGCCACCCCCAACCTGTATGCGAACCTGCTGGGCTTCTCCTACCGGTTTGTTAAGAATTAAACGAGGTATTTCCCATGCCAGCGACTCAGAAAAAAACCGCCCCTGAGGCCAGGATTTACGACACCTTTATTGTTGGTGCCGGCATCTCCGGTCTGTGTGCCGCCATCAAGATGAAGAAAGAGGGCTATCACGATTTCAAGATCATCGAGAAAGCCAACCGTGTCGGCGGGACCTGGCGGGAAAATACCTATCCGGGCTGTGGTTGTGATGTCCCTTCCTCCCTGTATTCGTTTTCCTTTGCCCTGAGCAGCAAGTGGAGCCATCTGTTTGCTCGCCAGCCGGAAATCCTCAGTTACCTGGAAGAGGTCAGTGAGGACTTCGGCATCAACGATCTGATCGAATTCGGCACGGAGCTGGAACACGCCGAGTGGGATGAAAGCCGCCATCTGTGGGTCTTGGATACCAATAAAGGCCAGACTCTGGCGCGCACCGTGGTCTTTGCCACCGGGCCGATTACCGAAGCGCAGATTCCCTCCCTGCCGGGACTGGATAGCTTCAAGGGCGAAATGTTCCATTCCGCCAAATGGAACCATGATTATGATCTGACCGGTAAACGTGTGGCGGTGATTGGCACTGGTGCTTCGGCGATCCAGTTCGTACCGCAGATCCAGCCCAAGGTGAAAGAGCTGCATGTGTTCCAGCGCACGGCTCCCTGGGTGCTGCCCAAGCCGGATATGGATCTGGGCGACACCAGCAAGCAGCTGATCGACAAGCTGCCGATTATCCAGAAGAGCTGGCGCAAGGCGGTAGCGACATCGTTGAATGTGATCAACTTCGGCCTGCGTAATCCGGCGGCCCTGAAGCCGGTGAGCACGGCAGCCAAACAGTTGTTGCGCGTGCAGGTGAAAGACAAGGCGCTGCGCAAAGCGGTGACCCCGGACTTTACGCTGGGCTGCAAGCGTATCCTGTTTGCCAACAACTATTACCCGGCCCTGCAGGCAGACAATGCCAACCTGATTCCCCATGGCCTGGTGGAAGTGGAAGGCAATACCGTGATTGCCGCCAATGGTGAGCGTCACGAAGTGGACGTGATCATCTGGGGGACAGGTTTCGAGGTGTCTCACCCGCCCATTGGTCGCAAGGTGATTGATGCCAACGGTGATCGCCTCTCCGACCTGTGGAAGGACAGCTCTCCGGAAGCCTATCTGGGTGCCACCATGAAAGACGTGCCCAATGCTTTCCTGGTACTGGGGCCGAACGTGCTGGTGTACGACTCTTTCATCGGACTGGCGGAAGCCCAGCTGGACTACATCATTGATGGTTTGAAAAAGGTGAAGCAGAAAGGTATCACCCGTTTTGCGATCAAGCCTCAGGTATTGAAAGCCCACAACGATAAAGTCCAGAAGCATCTGAAGACCACGGTGTTCAACAGTGGTGGCTGCAAGAGTTATTACCTGGACCAGAATGGCCGCAACTTTGCTGCCTGGCCCTGGTCGCTGAAAGAGCTGAAGAAGCGCCTGAGCCGTTTCAAGGTCAGTGACTACGAAGTGGCTTATCAAAGCGCGGAGAAAAAGAAAGCCGCCTGACGACGATTAGATGACGGGTCTATTGAATGAGGGGAAGCGAAATGCTTCCCCTCATGCTTTCTACGCCACAGCGGGCGTGAAGGCGGTCAGTCCGCCAATTCCACCTTCTTTTCCACATAGCTGGCCAGGATATCCCCGAACACGGTTGCCAGCTCCTCGAAGCTCTGTATCGGGTTGTCCTCGGACAGATGCCTGACCACGGTGAAAATGCCGCCATTGATATAGAAATAGGCCACGGTGGGAATGTTGGGCAGTTTCAGCAGCTCCGGGTGGTGCATCAGGTACTGGGTGAACAGTTCCATGAGGGCGCTGTTGATCGGTGATTGGTAGATCACCATGTCCATGCTGAAGGCGTGGCGGGCACAGCGAAGATAGAGCTGGTTGTTCTCTTCCAGGAAGTCCCGAAAACTGAACAACAATTTCTCGATGGCCTCACGGATGTCCAGACGAACCAGTTCCGGGATCAAGGGTTTGATCAGATCCACGGTGTCACTGACAAAGCGTTTGCTTGCCGCATCAATGATGGCGTCCTTGTCCTCAAAATATTCATACAGCGAACCCACGCCAATACCGGCTTTTTCCGCGATCTGCCTGGCAGTGATAGCACTGGGGCCGTGGCTGGCAATGGAGATCAGGGCGGCCTGGACAATGGCATCCACGGTGGCCTTGGAGCGTTGTTGTTTGGGTTTGCGAGCCATCTGATTATCCGAGTTGAATCCGAACGAGCATTCGCTTTATTGTTACATCAACTACTGTGACAGTAAATATCTTTGTCACCATCAACGGTGCGCCGGGCCCTGCGGCCTTTCGTCACCACAGGCAGAATAATCCGTAAGGAGTGCATCATGGCTTCCATCGATCTGGACAAAATGCTGACCAAAATCAAAAGCACCCAGTGGGCCCTGTCGGACATCGATTGGGATGCTCCCGGTGCCGAACTGATCACGGATGAGCAGTGGCCCAAGCTGAAAGAGTTCATGGCCGATCTGATGTGGATCGAGCACGTGGGAGCCCGCGCCTTTGCGGCACTGGCAAAAAAGGCACCGGACGATACCCTGCGTCAGATTTACACCTACTTCCATGCGGAAGAGCAGCGTCACGCCAATGCGGAAATGGCGCTGATGAAGCGCTGGGGCATGCTGGAAGGGGATGAGATCCCCGAGCCCAACATCAACCTGCGTATCGTCATCGAGTGGCTGGATCGCTTTGCCGATGAGATGCCGCTGTATGTGCTGGGTACCGTGGTGCCCATGCTGGAAATTGCCCTGGACGGCGCCCTCTGTACCTTCCTGCTGGATACCGTGAAAGATCCGGTTTGCCATCAGGCATTCGAACGAATCAACGACGATGAATCCCGCCACCTGGGCGTGGGCTTTACCGTGATGGAAATGCAGGGTCGCGGAAAAACCTTCATCGGCGCCACCAAAATGCTTGCCCCGTTGATGGACCCGCGGTTGATTCTGGGTATCGCCTCCTATGCGCCTCTGCTGAACAAAATGCGCGACAACGTAATTGCCATGGGCTTGCCGGAAGAAAAACTCTACAAGGCCATGAAGAAGTTTGAGCGTATCGGTGGCCGTACCGAGGACGGCCGTCGCAACCCCTGGTTCCAGATCATCAAATACCATGGCCGCTTTGTGACCAACCGCAGCCAGAAGGTGTATCACGTCCCCGTCGACGGGCTGGTGAAACTCACCAATATGGTGCCCCGTCGGGCCCTGCCGGCAGTGCCCTCCTGGGTGAAGGAACTGACCTGGCAGCCCACAGCGACCCACTGATTCCCCGTAGATATGTCATCACCATGGGCCGTTTTGGCCCATGGTGGTGTCCTCCGATTTCGTAAGAGCTAGACCGTTATGACTGAACCCACTGCCAAGAAAAAACCGGCACCGCGCAAGGCAGCGACGCGCAAGCGTGCCCCCGCGGCAAAGAAAGCCACGGCGGCCCGCAAACCCGCCCGTAAGACTCCATCGGTAAAGCCCGTGTCAGTGTTGATTGTCGGTGCCGGCTTCGCGGGTCTGGGCATGGCCATTCGTCTCAAGCAGGCCGGCATCAATGATTTCGTGATTCTGGAACGAGGCAACGCCGTGGGTGGCACCTGGCGGGATAACCAGTATCCCGGGGCCGCCTGTGACATTCCCTCCAACCTGTATTCCTATTCCTTCGCGCCGAACCCGGACTGGTCGCGGAGTTTCTCCGGCAGTCAGGAAATTCTTGGCTATATCCATCATCTGGTGGCCGAGTTCGACCTGGAAAAGCATATTCGCTTCGAGCAAAACGTGGCGGAGCTGAGCTTCGATGACAAAACCGGCGTGTGGACTGCCACCACGGACAAGAAGGCTGTCTTCGCCGGACGTGCCGCGGTCATGGCCCAGGGGCCGTTATCCAACTGCAGTTTCCCTGCCATCACCGGCATTGATGATTTCCAGGGTCACAAGATTCACAGCGCCCGCTGGGACCATGATTATGACTTCAGCGGCAAGCGTGTGGCTGTAATTGGCACCGGTGCCAGCGGCATTCAGATCATTCCTGAACTGGTGAAAACCGCGGCCCACGTCAAGGTCTTCCAGCGCACCCCGGGCTGGGTGCTGCCGCGACCGGATTTTGCCACTCCGGCCTGGAACAAGGCCCTGTTTCGCAAGCTGCCGGCCAGCCAGCAGGCCATGCGCAATCTGCTCTACTGGACCCATGAAAGCATGGCGCTGGCGGTGATCTGGAATTCGCCGCTGACGCGGATTGCTGAGCGAGTGGCGCGCCTGCACCTTCGCCGCCAGGTGAAAGACCGCTGGCTGCGCCGCCAGCTGACGCCGGATTTCACCATCGGCTGCAAGCGGGTGCTGGTCTCCAACGACTACTACCCGGCTTTGCAGAAAGACAATGCCAAACTGATTACCTGGCCCATTGCCCGTATCAGCGAAAAGGGTGTGCGGACGGTGGAAGGCATTGAGCATCAGGTGGATTGCATTGTCTTTGCCACCGGTTTCGATGTGAGCCACTCCGGCACGCCGTTCCCGGTGAAGGGCCGAGGCGGCCGGGTGCTCGGTGACGAGTGGCAGGGCGGAGCCCAGGCGTACAAGAGCATCAATGTGTCGGGGTATCCGAACTTGTTCATGACGTTTGGTCCCAACTCGGGACCTGGCCATAATTCGGCGCTGGTCTACATGGAATCCCAGCTCGACTATGCGGTGAAAGGCATCAAAAAAATTCTTCAAGACAATCTGAAAATGCTGGACGTGAAAGAAGACGTCCAGCGTCGCCACAACAAGGAAATGCAAAAGCGCCTGGCCCGGACGAACTGGAATTCCGGCTGCAAAAGCTGGTATCTGACCGAAGATGGTTTCAATGCCACCATGTACCCGGGTTTCGCCACCCAGTACGCGGCTCAGATGGCAGAATTTGAAGAGCGTGATTACGAAACCGTCTGACCCCTTGGTCTGGTTTCTTCCGGTGAACGCGGCCTCTGGCCGCGTTTTTTTTGCGGTGCGTTTCATATTCTTGGGCCGCGTCCCGCGTTTGCCATAAAAGCATCACGCTTTTGTCGCAGTGGCTTCATCCCGCCCATTTATAAACCCAGGTTCACTGATCATTAAATAACACGAACCGTTGGGGAGTTCACCATGACATCCTGGTATAGCCTGGGGGCCGGCGTACTGCTGGCTGCTGCCTTGACTGCCTGTGGCGGTGACAGCAGCGATGACAATCCTGCTGCTGGTGGCGAGCAAGTGAAAACGCCGGATGGCCTGCGTTTGTCCTTTCTGAGTCGCTACGAATCTGGCAGCTTTGACGCCTCTGCGGCGGAAATTCCTGCGTTTGACAGCGCAAGCCAGCGCCTGTTTGTGGTCAATGCAGAACAGGGCGTACTGGATGTACTGGATTTCAGTGACCCACAACACCCGGAGAAAATAGGGTCCCTGAGTGTCGGGGAAGTGGCGCCGGGTGCGGAAGTGAACAGCGTCGCTGTAAAAAATGGACTGGTGGCTATCGCCATTGAAGCGGATCCGAAAACCGACAATGGTTTCGCTGCCCTGTACCGGGCTGAAGACCTGAGTCTGCTCGGAAGTGTGGAAGTCGGTGCCCAGCCGGACATGATTATCTTTACCCCGGATGGCAGCAAGGTGCTCACCGCCAATGAGGGTGAGCCCAGCGATGATTACCAGATTGATCCTCCGGGTTCCATCAGCATTATCGATATCAGTAATCCGCAGGATCCACAGGTCGATACTGCGGATTTCACAGCCTTCGATGCGGATACGTTACGCAGCATGGGGGTGCGCATCTATGGTCCCGGCGCGGATGTGGCCATGGATCTGGAGCCGGAATACATTGCTGTGTCCGCCGATGGCAAAACCGCCTGGGTGACTCTGCAGGAGAATAACGCCCTGGCCAAGGTCAGCATTGATACCGCCACTGTTACCGACATCCTGCCGCTGGGAGAAATTGATCGTAGCGCGGAAGGTTTCGGGCTGGATGTCAGTGATGATGACCAGGAAATCCATATCAAAACCTGGGACGGTGTGGTGGGGCTGTACCTGCCTGACGCCATCCAGGCCTACAGCGCCGGTGGCAGCACCTATCTGGTGACGGCCAACGAAGGCGATGCCCGTGCCTGGGGGGAAGATAACGATGCTTACTGGGGCACCGAAGGCGAGGAATGCATGGGGGATGCCAGCCAGGGTTTCGTGGAAGAATTCCGCGTCAAGCATCTGGTACATGCCAGTGGCTTTGATCGCCGCTGTGGCGACGATCTGCCTCCCCAGTTGCGTGAGCTGGGTGCCGGGGCGCTGCTGGATCCCGCCGTGTTCGGTTATTGCGGTGCCAGCGCCGGTGATCCCGGTGACTGCCGTGAAGATGATGTGTTGGGCCGTCTCAACATTACCTGGGTCATGGGCTACAAAACCGATGAAGCGGGCAGCCCGCTGATGTACAACGACGCGGGTGAGCTGGATCAGGCTGGCACCCGCATCATGTATGACTCCCTGTACAGCTATGGCGGGCGTTCTTTCTCCATCCGGGATGAAAACGGCAACCTGGTATTCGACAGCGGTGACCAAATCGAACAGTTCCTGGCCAGCGAGGAATGTCGGTTGGGTACCAACCGCAGCATCGCGTGCCAGGATTACTTCAACAGTGGCCATGATGAAATCAACGCCATGGACAGCCGCAGCGATGCCAAAGGTCCGGAGCCGGAGGGGCTGACCATCGGTGCCATCGGTGACAAGACGTTCCTGTTCATGGCTCTGGAGCGGATGGGCGGCATTCTGGTCTATGACATTACCGACCCCCAGCAGCCCCAGCGACTGGACTACCTGAACAGCCGCAATTTCTGGGGTGGCGGTGGTGACGGCGCGGACATCGAAGACCTGATCGATGACGGCCTGCTGGCAGAAAGTGATGTGGGGGCCGTGGTCGGTGACCTGGGTCCGGAAGGGCTGGTATTCATCCCCGCTTCCGACTCTCCCAGTGGGATGCCGTTACTGGTCGTCGGTAATGAAGTCAGCGGCACCACCTCGGTCTATGAAGTGGAAACCCTTTTTGACGAAGAGTAAATGTCGCTTACCCGATCAAGGCGGCCTTCGGGCCGCCTTTTTTATGGCGTATCGCGAGCGCGGAGGTTGAGCCAGGCCAGTCCCGGCAAGGCGTCAGGGGCAAGATAGCGCTTGCGCCCGTTGCTACTCGCTTCCCGGGGCGCAGCGCCGACGATGCCAGAGTCACCTACGTCTTCTTCGCATCAAGCGCTGCCAGCTGCTCCGGCGTGGCCGGTTGCTGGTGTTTTTCCTTCCATTCGGCATAGGGCATGCCGTAGACCCATTCCCGGGCCGCCTCGTAGTCCAGCGTCAGCTCCCGGTCTTCGGCGGCGGCCACCAGCCATTTGGACAGACAGTTACGGCAAAAGTCCGCCAGGATCATCAGGTCGATATTCTGCACGTCCTTGTTTTCGTCCAGGTGCCGCAGCAAGCGGCGAAAGGCGGCGGCTTCCAGTTCGGTGCGTGTTGCCGTATCCAGCGAGCTCATGGGGCTTCTCCAGCAAAAGGGGGGGAGGGCCATGATACGGGCGGAAAACGGCAGCCGTCGACGCCGGGCGCCTAGCATGCATACTATGGGGCACAGTAACCCGTATGGAGGAAGGGCGATGTCATTGAAACGAGGCGTAGCAATCGGTGGTCTGTTTGTGGCGGCGGCGTGGCTACTGGTCAGCTGTGGCATGAACAGTGAGGAAAAACGACTGGCGGCGGCCATTGATCAGGCCTTGCAGACCCGGGAGTTGAGCTACTGGCAAGTGGACGATCTGGATATTCAGGATCAGCGAGAGGACCGCACCGGACCTGAGGAAATCATCACCTACAAGGTGGAAGCCGTGCTGGCCCTGGAGAAGCCCTTGCGTGAAGTCCGCTATGTGGATGACATCGGCAAGCGAGTGGTGACCCGTACGGCGCTGGCAGAAGGGGAGGAGCGCGACCTCACTGCCTCGGTACAGATCATCCGCGGTAATGGTGAAGAGAACGTGGTCACCACCCTGGACGAGCAGGACTTGCCGCGCGGCATGGTCGCCGAAGACTTCGAGCAGCGGTTTGACGGTTGGCAGGTCATTGCTGAAGACAGCGATGAATTTGCCGAGCTGGAAAAAGAGCTTCAGGGCAAACTGGACGACAGTCTGTCGGCCCTGGCAGAGGCGGATCACACCCTGCGCCAGATTCAGGTGCAACTGATGGCCTCGCGGGCGGAACTGGCGGTGCTGGAAGAGAATGCGGAAGCCGTGGGTGGCCTCGGCGAACCCATGGAAAAAGCCAGCCAGGATGTGGAGGCCTTGATCGAGCGGGTGGAAGAGCAGGAGGCGGCCCGCGACAGCCTTGGCGAAGAGGTTGAGCGTCGCAAAAACGCCCTGGCCAGCCTGCGGGGTGAATGACACCAGCCTGAGAGTCAATATTCAGGGCCGGGGGCGTCTCGGGTATCATGACGCCCCCGCAGTCCTGATGAGATAACCGCCATGTTTGAGCTCACCGTCACGCCCCGCTTTTACGAAACCGATGCCTTTGGTCATGTGAACAACACCGTGGTCACCGGCTGGTTCGAAACCGGGCGGACGCCCCTGTTTCAATTGTTCGGGGGTGGCAGTGACCCGGCGTCCCTGCCCTTGATTCTGGCCCGGGTGGAAGTGGATTTTGTCGGCCAGATCTACTACGGCAGCGATGTACTGTTGCGCACCGGCATCGAGAAAATTGGCAACAGTTCCTTCGTGGTGGCCCAGCAGGCCTGGCAGAACGGCAAGCTGGTGGCCCGTGGCAAGGCGGTGCAGGTCTACTTCGAGCATGACAAGCAGGCCTCGGCGCCAATCCCCGAGGCATTTCGCCAGGTGCTCGCCGAGCATCAGGGACCTCTGGCGGAAACCCTCTAATTTCCGACTTTGATCAGACCGATAGGCATGGCGCGCCTGCTACCTTGACGTTGCCACGCTACACTATCGGCCATACTGATCGCTTAACGTAATGGCAGCGAGGAACGGATGGCTTATCAGGGACAACAGAACTTTGATCACCGCCAGGCGCAGAAGCTGGGGGTGCTGATCACCAACCTGGGGACCCCGGATGCGCCGGAGACCGGCGCCCTGCGCCGCTATCTGCGTGAATTCCTCTCCGATCCGCGGGTGGTGGAAGTCCCCCGCTTGATCTGGTTCTTCATTCTCCACCTGGTGATCCTGGTGATCCGCCCGCCCCGTTCTGCCCATGCTTACAAAAGCGTCTGGACGGAGGCGGGCTCGCCGTTGATGGTGCACACCCAAGCCCAGTGTGCTGGCATCCGCGAGCGGTTGCAGAACAAATTCGGTGACGACATCGACGTCCGCTTTGCCATGCGTTACGGGAATCCTTCCATCGCCAGCCAGTTGCAGGCCATGGAGGAGGCGGGGGTGCGCAAGCTGGTGGTGCTGCCCTTGTACCCGCAGTATTCCGCGTCCACCAATGCCTCCACCTTTGACGCCATTGCCAAGAACTTTATGCAACGACGCTGGTTGCCGGACCTGCGGTTTATCAGCCACTACCCGGATTATCCGCCCTACATCGAGGCCATGGCCAACCACATCGAGTCGTTTCGTGCCGAACACGGTACGGCGGACAAGCTGATCTTCAGCTACCACGGTGTGCCGAAAAAATACCTGCTTAATGGCGACCCCTACTTCTGTGAATGCCACAAGACCTCGCGGCTGCTGGCGGAGCGGCTGGGCCTGGGCGACGACGACTGGCTCACTACCTTCCAGTCCCGCTTTGGCCGTGAGGAATGGCTGAAGCCCTACACCGACCACACCCTGATGGCGCTGCCGGAGCAGGGTGTGAAATCCGTGCAAGTGTTCTGCCCCGGCTTTTCCTCCGACTGCCTGGAAACCCTGGAAGAAATCGATGTGGAAAACCGGGGGTACTTCGAGGAGGCTGGCGGTGAGTCGTTTGCCTACATCCCGGCACTGAATGCAGAGCCCGGCCATATTGATGCGCTGGTCCAGCTGATTGAAGAGAATCTTCAGGGCTGGGAGCTGCCGGAAAATGATGCGGTCGGCCTGAACGAACGCCAACAACGGGCCCGCCAACAAGGCGCTGATCGCTAGTTCATGATCTATAACGCAAGAGGCCGCACCCATACATGGGCGCGGCCTCTTGCATTCCAGGACAGGAAAACCCGCCCCCCGAACGGTTCACTATTAACTATTCACTGTTAACTGTTTTGTTCCAGCCTGCGCACCAGCTCATCGGTGAACTCGGTGGTGCTGGCGCGGCCGCCCAGATCCGGGGTGACGATTTCGCCTTCGCCGACTACCTGACGCACGGTGCGGCGCAGCTGTTTGGCCTTGTCATGCAGCTCGATGTAGTCGAGCATCAGGGCCCCGGCCAGCATGATGGCGGTGGGGTTGGCGATGCCCTGGCCGGCGATGTCCGGGGCGCTGCCGTGGACCGCTTCGAACAGGCCACCGTGCTCACCGATGTTGGCGCCGGGGGCCACGCCCAGGCCGCCGATCAGGCCGGCACACAGGTCTGAAAGGATATCGCCAAACAGGTTGGTGGTAACGATCACATCGAAGCGATGGGGATTCATGGCCAGCTGCATGGCGCAGGCGTCCACGATCATTTCCTCGTGCTCCAGCTGCGGGTAGTCCTCGCGAACCTTGCGGGCCACGTCGAGAAACAGGCCCGAGGTGGACTTCATGATATTGGCCTTGTGCACCACCGTGACCTTCTTGCGGCCCTGTTTCACCGCTGTTTCGTAGGCAAAGCGCAGCAAACGTTCGGACTCGGTGCGGGTGATGCGGCTGCGCAGTTCGGCGGTTTCGCCATCCTCGCTGACGGTCTGGCCCAGTCCGGAATAGATGCCTTCGATGTTTTCCCGCACGGTCATGATGTCCACGTTGTCATAGCGGGACTTCACCCCGGGAATGGACAGGGCCGGGCGCACGTTGGCGAACAGATCGAAAGTCTTGCGCAGGGTCACGTTCACGGACGTGAAGCCGCCGCCTACCGGCGTGGTGATCGGGCCTTTCAGGGCCAGGCGGTTGCGGCGGAGCACTGCCAGGGTTTCTTCCGGTACCAGATCCAGCCCTTTGTCCAGGGCGGTCTGCCCGGCAATGGCATATTCGAATTCAAGGCCGCAATCCAGGGCTTTCAATACCCGCACCGTGGCATCCACGATATCCGGTCCGATTCCGTCGCCGGGAATCACGGTTACGGTATTCTTGTTCATGCTGCCTCCTGATTGCGAAAGGGGTGTTGCCAGCATCACATTGTGCCCGCTGAAGATGTCAAAATGAATGCCGACCATGGTCGCAAGGGCGCTGTAAGCCTGAGCCTCCCTAGAAATGGGGCCCCGGGCCTTTCTCCGACAGGGAGTCAAAGGGATTGCGTAGCCGGCAGGCCTTGATGGACAGGCAGCCACAGCCGATACATTCGTTGAGCTGGTCGCGCAGTACGGTCAGGTCATTGATGCGCTCGTTCAGGTGAATGCGCCATTTGGCGGACATGCGCTTCCAGTCGCGGGCGGTGGGGCTGCGGCCATCGGGCAACTCGGCCAGGGCCTCGGCAATCTCCGCCAGCGGGATGCCGATACGCTGGGCCACCTTGATGACGGCCACCCGGCGTAACACATCGCGATGATAGCGGCGCTGATTGCCGGCACTGCGTGAGCTTTGTATCAGGCCTTTTTTTTCATAAAAATGCAGGGCGGAAACGGCCACGCCGCTACGTTCAGCCACCTCGCCAACGGTGAGGGCCTTGTGAATATCGTCTGCACAGGACAGGGTCATGATGAAAGCCTTTGCTGATGAACGTTGACCTTAACCAAGGTTAAGGTCTTATGCTGCCAAACCGTTATCAGCCTTGCCAGCGGTTGGGCGTTATTTCGGGCATAATATGGCGGCTCAGGGGAGACTCTGAGTCAGCAGGTCCAACAAAGGAGAAAGTGGTGAGTGCTGTTATTTCCGTGAAAGACCTGAACAAGATCTATCAGGGTGGTTTCCAGGCCCTGAAGCACATCAATCTGGATATTCATGCCGGGGAGATCTTCGCCCTGCTGGGTCCCAACGGGGCCGGCAAGACCACCCTGATCAGCATTATCTGCGGTATCGTCAACCCGTCCAGTGGTACCGTTCTGGCGGACGGTTACGATATCGTCCGCGATTATCGCGAAGCCCGCAGCGCCATTGGTCTGGTGCCCCAGGAATTGTCCACCGACGCCTTCGAGACGGTCTGGGATACGGTGAGCTTCAGCCGGGGCCTGTTTGGTAAACCCCGTAACGATGCCCATATCGAGAAGGTCCTGAAGGTGCTGTCCCTGTGGGACAAGCGGGACAACAAGATCATGATGCTGTCCGGTGGCATGAAGCGGCGGGTAATGATCGCCAAGGCACTATCCCACGAACCCAAGATCCTGTTTCTGGATGAGCCTACTGCCGGGGTGGATGTGGAGTTGCGCCGGGAAATGTGGGAAATGGTGCGCCAGCTTCGCGAACAGGGCGTGACGATTATCCTGACTACCCACTACATCGAGGAAGCCGAGGAGATGGCAGACCGGGTGGGTATTATTCGTCAGGGAGAAATTATCCTGGTGGATGACAAGGCCCGTCTGATGCAGAAGCTGGGTCGCAAGCAACTTACCGTACATTTGGCCGAACCCCTGGAAAGCCTGCCAACCGGGCTGGGCAGCGATGCGCTGGCCTTGTCGGACGACGGCTATGGGCTGATTTATACCTATGATGCCAACCAGGAAAGCACCGGCATTGCCGAGCTGCTGCGGGCATTGAATGCGGCGGGCATCGAGTTCAAGGATCTGCATTCCCGACAGAGTTCCCTGGAAGATATCTTTGTGGACCTGGTCCACAACGGCCAGCCCGCCACGGAAAACGCCACCCCAGCCGGAGAGGCCCGATGAAACTGAATATCTATTCCATTCGCGCCATCTACAAGTTCGAAATGGCGCGCACCTGGCGCACCCTGATGCAGAGTGTGGCCTCCCCGGTGATCTCCACCTCCCTGTACTTCGTGGTGTTCGGCTCCGCCATTGGTTCGCGCATGGTGGAAATTGGCGGCGTCAGTTACGGGGCGTTTATTATCCCCGGCCTGATCATGCTCACCCTGATGACACAGAGCATTTCCAATGCCTCGTTCGGTATCTACATGCCCACGTTTTCGGGAACGATCTATGAGGTGCTGTCGGCGCCGGTCTCCTATGTGGAGATCGTCATTGGTTATGTGGGAGCTGCCGCGACCAAGTCATCGATACTGGGCGTTTTGATATTGATCACGGCGCGATTCTTTGTGGACTATGAGGTTCAGCATCCCTTCATGATGTTCGGCTTTCTGCTGCTTACCGCGATTACCTTCAGCCTTTTCGGGTTCATTATCGGCATCTGGGCGGATACCTTCGAGAAATTGCAGATCATTCCCCTGATGATCATTACCCCGCTGACCTTCCTGGGCGGCAGCTTCTATTCCATCGACATGCTGCCACCGTTCTGGCAAACCGTGACCCTGTTCAATCCCGTGGTCTATCTGATCAGTGGTTTCCGTTACAGCTTCTTCGGCAGCGCCGACGTACACATCGGCATCAGCATCGGCATGACCCTGTTCTTCCTGGCCATCTGTATCGGCCTGGTGTGGTGGATTTTCCGGACGGGATATCGGCTTAAGAGTTAACAGTTAATAGTGAACAGTTAACAGCTCGCGAAACACTTTCTTTTAGGTTTAAACGACAGAGGCCGCGCCCAGACTGTGGGCGCGGCCTCTGTCGTTTTGAAAAAGAAAACCCTTTCTCGCGCAACTGTTAACTGTTAACTACCTGCTGCTCCCCCCGCAACTTCAACACATCCGCCTTGGGTGGCGCGCCAAACATGCGGCTGTATTCGCGGCTGAAGTGGGAGGGGCTTTCGTAGCCTACCCGGTAGCTGGCGGTGGCTGCTTCCAGGCCCTCTGTGAGCATCAGGCGGCGGGCTTCGTAGAGGCGCAGTTTTTTCTGGAACTGCAGTGGCGACATGCGAGTGACCTGCTTGAAGCTGTGGAACAGGGTGGACTCGCTCATGTTGGCTTCTTCTGCCAGCTCCTTCACTCGCAATGGTTCGGTGTACCGGCCACGCAGGGTGGAGATTACCCGGGAAATCCGGTTGGCCTGGGAGTCCGCAGCCACGAACTTGCGCATGCGCGGGCCCATCTCGCCGATCAGTGCCCGGTAGATGATTTCCCGCCGTGCCAGCGGTGCCAGCACCTGAATATCTTCGGGGGAATCCAGCAGGCTAAGCAGTCGGTACAGGGCGCCCTGCATGCGTTCGTCCATGTAGGACATGCACAGGCCGCAACTGATTTCCGGGCAAGGACTGTCCGGGTCGAAACTGGCTACCTTGTCACCCAGTTCCAGCACCAGGTCCGTTACCTCCTGCGGATCCACGGTGATCTTGGCAGCGAGATAAGGGCGATCCTTACAGGCATCGACGATCTGTCCCTGCACCGGCAAATGCACGGAACTGGCCAGGTAGCTCATGGGGCCATAGACAATTTCCCGGTCGCCGAGCTGAATGGTCTTGGTGCCCTGCAGAATAAAAATCAGTGAGGGTTCATAGACGGTGGAACCGCAGGCCGTCAGCCCATCAGAGCGATACAAGTCCACACCTTCGATAGCGGTTTGGCGCATGCCGCTGCCATCGGCCCAGCGACCGACGATATCAGCCAGTTGCTGCTGGGGTCCGGCGCTGAGATTGCGGGGTAACTCCGGGGTTGTCACGGTCATGGCCTGTCCTCCTGTTGCCGGCAGTATACGCAGAGCGCTGCCAGCCCGTGTGCCCATTGAGTCACTTTCTGCAGGATCAGGCAATCACTGCGCAGAAACCGGCAATACGTCATGACTACCCTGGTGGATACGGCAAGCCGGGATACGGCGCCCGGCTTGTCCAAAAGCCTGGCAGGTCAATACGGTGTGCTTGAGGTAATGGCCTTTGTGTAGGGGCATTTGAGAATGCAGCCTGGTCGCTCACCTCTTCCTTCGTTGTTGTCACTTGCCTGAAATTACAATGCAAGGCGGCCTTCATATTGCCGGATCGCCCTTGCCGGGTTTATCACTTTTCGCCTTGCTAACAGAATCGGGCAATCTTCACGCAGTAACCCGCTACCGCCGAACTGGCGCCTCTCCGTATCGTGTCTTCCCTGACTGGCCGACCTGTTGGTGATCGTTTGCTGTTCCGTCTGGCGTTCGGCCAGAGACGGCGCCTATGAGGAAGATAGCAAAAGGCCGAGTCGAATCTGTATTGACCTCAACTTAGCTTGAGGAAATAGAGTGGCTGATCTGTTGGGGGTGATTGGCTTCACCAGAGAACCAGTCATCCCGTTTTTTTGTGCGCTGTCGATTGTTGTCGTGGGTATTCGATAACTCGGCAGAACTGGGTGGTGATAACAGGAGTTGCGGAGATGGAAAGTTTGAGTGGCGAAAGCGCCAGTGGTGCCGGTGTCTATTGGGCACTATTGGTGGCATTGATGGCGGCCGTGTTTCTTGCCGGTTGCGATGCCCGTAGTGAAGCCGGACAACAGATGCCGGCGCCGGAGGTGGATGTGGCCCGGGTGATTGCCGAGCCGGTGACGCTGTGGGAATCCTTTACCGGCCGGGTAGTGGCGCCGCAAACCGTGGAGCTACGGCCCCGGGTCAGTGGCTATATCGACCAGGTGGCGTTCGAAGAAGGGGAGCTGGTGAAGGCCGGTGATCTGTTGTTCCAGATCGATCCGCGTCCTTACCGGGCACGTTTGCAGGCGGCTCGCGCAGAGCTGGAGCAGGCCAGAAGCCAGCAGGAACTGGCAAAGAGCGAAGCGGGCAGGGCGAAAACCCTGCTGGAAAGTCGCGCCATCTCCCGTGAGGAATATGACCAGCGCAGTGCTGCCCTGCTCAGTGCCAAAGCGCTGGTAAATGCCGCTCGTGCGGCGGTGGATACGGCGGAGCTGGATCTGCAATACACCCGCGTTACTGCCCCGGTGGATGGCCGTACCGGCCGTGCCATGGTGACCCGGGGCAATCTGGCCAATGCGGACCAGACCCTGCTGACCACGCTGGTGTCGGTGAATCCCATGCATGTCTATTTCGAGGCCGATGAACAATCCGCGTTCGAGAGTCAGCAGGTGCCTGGCGCGGGGAAGTCCGCCACGGTGCGGATCGGCCTGTCCGGGGAAGCCGGGTATCCGCACCGTGGCACGCTGGATTTTATCGACAACCGTCTCAACAGCGGCACCGGCACCCTCCAGTACCGGGCGGTACTGGACAACACGGCTGGCATTTTTAAGCCGGGCCAGTTCGCCCGCGTGGAAATGCCGGTGGCAAAACTGGACCGCGCCCTGCTGGTCAGCCGTAAGGCAGTAATGACCGATCAGGATCGTCGCTTCGTTTACGTGGTGGATGACAACAACCAGGTGGCGCGCCGGCAGGTTACCCCGGGCCGTTCGGTGGAGGATCTGCTGGTGATTCATCAGGGGCTGGAGAGCGGCGACCGGGTGATCGTCAACGGTATCCAGAAAGTGTTTGGCGATGGCATGCCGGTGCAGCCCAACCAGGTGGCCATGCGTTCTGCCAATGACGAGCAGCCTGCCATCGCGGTAGCGCAACCGTAATCCATCAACGCCGGGCAATCGCCCGGCAAGGGAACGACAAAGCGCGGCTGTGCGTCGGCACGGCTGACAGGAGTCTTTTGCCATGAATTTCTCGCGTTTTTTCGTCGACAGGCCGATCTTTGCCGCGGTGTTGTCGATCATCATTTTTGCGGTGGGCCTGATCTCGCTGCCCAGCCTGCCGGTGAGTGAATACCCGGAAGTGGTGCCGCCGTCGGTGGTGGTACGTACGGTGTACCCCGGCGCCAACCCCAAGGTGATTGCCGAAACCGTGGCCACGCCGCTGGAGGAATCCATCAACGGCGTTGAGGGGATGATGTACCTCAAGTCCGTGGCCGGGTCCGATGGTGTGCTGCAGATGACGGTGACGTTCCGCCCGGATATCGATGCGGACGATGCCACCGTGCGGGTACAGAACCGGGTGAGCCAGGCGCTGGCACGGTTGCCCGAGGATGTGCGGCGGCAAGGGGTCACCACCCAGAAGCAGTCGCCCACCTTCCTGATGGTGGTGCACCTGACTTCCCCGGACGGCCGCTACGATACGCTGTACCTGCGTAACTATGCCCGCCTGCATGTCCGTGATGCGCTGGCGCGGATTCGCGGTGTGGGCGATGCCCAGGTTTTCGGTGGGGGTGACTACGCCATGCGTGCCTGGCTGGACCCGGACAAGATTGCCGCCCGCAGTCTGACCGCGGCGGATGTGGTGGGCGCCATGCGCGAACAGAACGTGCAGGTGTCCGCCGGTCAGCTGGGCGCCGAGCCCATGCCGAGCAGTGATTTTCTGACTCTGATCAATGCCCAGGGCCGTCTGCGCACGGTGGAAGAGTTCGGTGACATCATCATCAAGACGGGCACTGATGGCGAGATCGTTCGTCTTTCCGATGTGGCCCGTCTGGAGTTGGGCGCCGGGGATTACACCCTGCGTGCGCAACTGGACGGCAAGGATGCGGTGGCCATCGGTATTTTCCAGGCCCCTGGCGCCAATGCGCTGGAAATTCGCGATCAGGTGGTCAGCACCATGGACGAGATCGCCACCCGTTTCCCGGCCGGGGTGGATTACGAAACCGTCTATGACACCACCATCTTTGTCAGTGATTCCATCAAGTCAGTCATCAAGACCCTGCTGGAGGCGGTACTGCTTGTCGTGCTCGTGGTGACCCTGTTCCTGCAGACCTGGCGGGCGTCCATCATTCCCTTGCTGGCGGTGCCCATTTCCATCGTCGGGACATTCGCGGCGCTCTATCTGCTCGGCTATTCCATCAACACCCTGACCCTGTTCGGGCTGGTGTTGGCCATCGGTATTGTGGTGGACGATGCCATCGTGGTGGTGGAAAACGTGGAGCGGAATATCGAGGAAGGGCTGACGCCCCTGGCCGCTGCCCACCAGGCCATGAAGGAAGTGTCCGGCCCCATTGTGGCTATCGGCCTGGTGTTGTGTGCGGTGTTTGTGCCCATGGCATTTCTGGATGGGGTTACCGGGCAGTTCTACCGGCAGTTTGCAGTGACCATAGCCATTTCCACGGTGATTTCCACGATCAATTCGTTGACCCTGTCGCCGGCGCTGGCAGCCATGCTGCTCAAGCCTCATAGCGCGCCGAAGGATCGCCTGACCAAAATCATCGATGCCTTGTTTGGCTGGTTGTTCCGGCCGTTCAATCGCTTCTTCAACGCCAGTTCGGAGCGCTATCAGAGTGGTGTGGCCCGTTCCCTGCGACACCGCGGCATGGTGTTCGTGATCTATGCGCTGTTGCTGGCGGGCACCGGGTTGATGTTCAAGGTGGTGCCGCCGGGCTTTATTCCCACCCAGGACAAGATGTATCTGATCGCCGGGGTAAAACTGCCGGAAGGCGCGTCTCTGGAGCGCACGGACCAGTTGCTGCAGCGGGTGGTGGATATCGGCATGGAGACCGAAGGCGTATCCCATGCGGTGGCCTTCCCGGGGCTCAACGCCCTGCAGTTCACCAACACGTCCAATACTGGCCTGGTGTTCTTCCCGCTGGAGCCCTTTGATCAGCGCAGCCGGACTGCCGCGCAGATCAATGAAGAAATCAACGGGCGCATCGCCGGCCTCAAGGAAGGTTTTGCCCTCTCCTTTATGCCGCCGCCGATTCTCGGTCTGGGTAATGGCAATGGTTACCAGATGTTCATCGAGGATCGCGGCAACCTGGGCTATGGCGAGCTGCAGAACGCGGTGAATGCATTCCAGAATGCGATCGCCCAGACACCGGGCATGGTTTTCCCGATCACCAGCTACCAAGCCAATGTGCCGCAGCTGAATGCGGAAGTGGATCGTGAACGGGCCAAGGCCCAGGGCGTTCCGCTCACCGGGTTGTTCGATACCCTGCAGACCTATCTGGGCTCCACCTACGTGAACGACTTCAACCGTTTCGGACGCACCTGGCAGGTGATCGCCCAGGCGGATGCGCCGTTCCGTGACAGCGTCGCCGACATCGCCAACCTGAAGACCCGCAACATCCATGGCGAGATGGTGCCCATCGGCTCCATGGTCACCATCAGCGAGGATTTCGGTCCGGACCCGGTGCTGCGCTACAACGGTTACCCGGCAGCGGACCTGGCCGGTGAGGCGGACCCCACCATGCTGTCCTCCGCCCAGGCCATGGACGTGCTGAGCAACATCGCCGAAGACGTGTTGCCCGCCGGCATGACGTTCGAATGGACCGACCTGAGCTATCAGCAGGCCACCCAGGGCAATGCCGCGCTGTTGGTGTTCCCGCTGTCGATCCTGCTGGTGTTCCTGGTGTTGGCTGCTCTCTACGAAAGCTGGACCCTGCCGCTGGCGGTCATCCTGATCGTGCCCATGTGCATGCTCTCGGCGCTGCTCGGTGTGTGGTATTTCCAGGGCGACAACAACATCTTCGTGCAGGTGGGCCTGGTGGTGTTGATCGCGCTGGCCTGCAAGAACGCCATCCTGATCGTGGAATTTGCCCGCGAGCTGGAACTGCAGGGCATGGGCGTGGTGGACGCGGCGCTGGAAGCCTGCCGCCTGCGGCTGCGGCCCATCATCATGACGTCCATCACCTTTACCGCTGCCGTGGTACCGCTGGTGCTGGGTAGTGGTGCCGGATCGGAAGTGCGTCAGGCACTGGGTGTGGCCCTGTTCTTCGGCATGCTCGGGGTGACCCTGTTCGGCTTGTTCCTGACGCCGGTGTTTTATGTGGCATTGCGCAAGCTGGCCGGCGGCAAGCCGCCGGTGAGCCAGCATGCATCCACCATGGATGGCGATCCCCATGGTCGCCTTGAAGGAGAGAGCCATGCGTAAGTTTTCTGTCGCCGCGGTCACTCTGTTGCTGAGTGCCTGTGCCGTGGGCCCGGACTATCAGGCGCCGCCCACCCCGGAGCCGGAGGCGTTCCATGCAGCCGAGCTGACGGCGGCATCCCGGCAGCCGGCTGAGCAACAGTTCTGGGCCGGCTTCGAGGACCCGCTGCTGGGGCAACTGATCGACCAGACCCTGGCCGCCAACCACAGCCTGCAAGCCGGCCTGGCCCGCTACGATCGTGCTGCGGCGTTGCTGTATGGCGCCAAGCGCGAGCAATGGCCCAGCATTACCGCCAGTGCCAGCGGCGCCGAGCAGCACCTGGCGGACGTGGAGCGCACCCCGCCCGGTGCCGGCCCGGAACGGGTGGAACGGTACCAGGCCGGCCTCGCCGCCAACTGGGAGTTGGACCTGTTCGGTCGATTGCGCCGGGCCACCCAGTCGCAACAGGCGGAGCTGCAAGCCGCCGGTGCCGACCTGGGCGCGTTGCAGGTGGCGCTGGTGGGACAACTGGCCAGCAGCTACTTCGAGCTGCGCGGGCTGCAACAGCAGTTGCAGGTAGCTGAGCAGAACGTGGCCCTGCAGGAGGAGACCCTGGATATCGTGTCTGCCCGGGTGGATGCCGGTCGCGGCACCGAGTTCGACCGGGTTCGCGCCCGCTCCCAGCTACAGCGCACCCGGGCAGCGTTGCCCACCCTGCGCGCCGGTATCCGTGCAGCCATGCATCGCATCGCCGTGCTCACCGGCCAGCCGCCGGCGGCGTTGATTGCCACACTGGAGAGAGATACGGGTTTGCCGGGAGCGCTGCCGGAGATCCCGGTGGACAGCCCCGGCGATGTACTGCGCCGTCGCCCGGATATTGCGGCGGCGGAACGGCGTCTGGCCGCGGCCACCGCCCGCATCGGGGTGGCCACGGCGGACCTGTTCCCGCGCTTTACCCTCAGTGGTCTGCTGGGCTCGGTGGCGGCGGACAGCAGTGATCTGTTCAGCGGCCCCGCCGAAACCCGGCGGGTGGCTCTGGGCGTGGACTGGACCTTCCTGGACCACGGCAAGGTCAAGGCGCGCATTGATGCCGCCGACGCGGATAGCCGCGCCGCCCTGGCGGATTACCAGCAGGCGGTGCTGTCGGCCCTGGAAGACACCGAGACGCGCCTGGTCCGTTACCAGCGCGCCCGCCAGCGTGCCGGGCATCTGGAGCAGGCAGCAGAGAATGCCGAGCTGGCCGCCGAGCTGGCCCGCACCCGCTATGAGCGTGGTTTTATCGGCTACTTTGAGGTGCTTGCCGCGGAGCAGGAATTGACCGACACCCGGGATGCCCGGGTACGCAGTCAGACCGATGTGGTGCTGGCCATGGTGGCCGTTTACCGCGCCCTGGCCGGCGCCCCGACCCAACAGCAGGATCAATGATGCGCCGGGGTGGAGGATTATCCGGGGGTATCCACCCCATCAGGTTTCCGTTCTGAGAGAATCTTTCTGGGGGAGTTTCCCCGGCCCCATGGTTGATACCTCATATAGGGGATGTGCCCGTTGCAGCCAGCGCCTAAGCTGATTCACGGATCTCACACAATGAGAACACCAAGGAGAGGGACATCATGAACATTCAGAGTCTGGTTTTGCTGCTATCCCTGGCAATGGCATCCGTCGCCGGAGCGAACGGTGCCCTGGCGATCGATAGCAATCAGGGAGATCAATACGGCTTCAGCTATGACTACGGCACCCTGTCGGAAGCGCAGAGTCGTGCCTTGAGTGAATGCGGTTATGGTTGCCGGGTAGTACAGACCTTTTCGTCCGGCTGTGCGGCCTACGCCGCGGACCAGGCGCGGGGCAGTACGGCCTATGGTTGGGGGACCGCGTCCAATGGTGGGCAGGCGCAGAATACCGCCTTGCAGTATTGCCGTAGCCGGGGAGGTCAGCAATGTATGGTCCGCGCCTGGGGATGTAATTCCCGCTAGCGGTTCCAGCACACAAAAAAAGCGGGCCAGCGGCCCGCTTTTTTTATGGTTCCCGGGAAGTAGAGACGTGCCGGTATCAGTCGATCACGGTGAAGGTCATGCCGGCTTTTTCCTGCAGGCGTTTCAGCAGTGAATCACCGAGCAGGGACGATGTGGTCCAGAACCCTCCGGGCGCATCGGCGGGCACATCCTGGGCCAGACAGGCGGCGGCTTGCCCCAGCAGCTTGGCGGTGGAGCCGTAGCCCGGGTCCGCATCGCCGGTGACTTTGACGCGGATGCTGTCGTTGTTGTCGGTCACCCCGAAGAAACGGATGTCGTAGAACCCCGCTTTCTGGGCTTCCGGGCTGGGGCCTTCGCCGGGTTGCGGCACCACGAATTTGTTGAGCAGCCAGCGGGTGGGTTTGATGGCGGCGGCGGCAAAGAAAAGGCCGGTGCCAGTGCCGATCCCCAGGGCTTTCATGCGCCCGCCCATGCCCGGGCCGGCCAGCATGGCTTCGTTATAGGTGAAGTTGTCCCCGTAGGCGTTGCCGTTAAGCGCGTTGGAGCGATGCACGATGCGGCTGTTGATGGCATCCATTACGAACGGTGCTGCCCAGGCGCCGAAGTCGTCATCCTTGCGCGGCATGCTGATGCTGTCCTGACGGGCACTGAAGCCATGATTGGGCGGGCATAGCAGGTAGGGGTTGGCCAGCTTCTTGCGCAGAGCCGGGTCTTTGCCGGCCTCTTCGGCAATGTTCATCATGCTCGCTACGGTGCCGCCGGACACGCCACCCTTGGCCACTTTGACGCGCATTTTCACCCGGGTGGCGGGGGCCTTGAAGCGGGCCCGGGCCTGCTGCTGCAGGAAGTAGGTGCCCATGTCCGAGGGAATGGAATCAAAGCCACAGCAATGCACGATGCGCGCGCCACTCTGTTTGGCCTGGTCTTCATATTTTTCCAGCATGGCGGCGATCCACTGCACTTCGCCGGTGAGGTCGCAGTAATCGGTGCCGCTGGACACGCAGGCGCGGATCATGGGTTCGCCATACAACGCATAGGGTCCTACGGTGGAAATCACCACCCGTGTCTGGGCGCAGAGAGTATCCAGGCTGGCGGCATCGTTGGCATCGGCGGTGAGCAAGGGCAGCGCGCTGCCGGCCTGGCCCAGTTGGGCTTTCACCTGCTCCAGTTTGTCTTTGGAGCGGCCCGCCGCGGCCCATTTCAGATCCCCATCCACCCCGTAAGTGTCAGTGAGGTACTGGCAGAGAATCTGGCCGACAAAACTGGTGGCGCCGAACACCACCACGTCAAACTGTGCATCACTCATGGGAACTCCTTGGCAATGAACGCAAAGCGAAATCGGAACGACTGTCCAATGATGGACCTATCCTAAGGGATTGATAGGGGTAAACATAACCGGGAAACAGCTCAGTGCCCCTCGGTTTTGCAAAACCGCGAATGATCGCGGCAAAAAAAAGCCCCACCAAGGAGGATGGGGCAAATGCCATACCCGGTTTTACTAAGACGAGGGTTTGATCTGGTACTTGCGAATCAGCGCATCGCGGCGCGCCGGATCAAAGTTGATGTTGGCAGCGTCATACCCGGCGTGTTCCAGCATGCGCCGGTCCATGACCTTGAACCACAGGGGCGGCACATAACTGATCAGGAACATGCCGAAGTAACCGTTGGGCAGTGTCGGCAGATCCTCGAAGTGTCGCAGGCTCTGATAGCGCCGTGCCGGGTGGGCATGGTGATCGGAGTGACGCTGCAAGTGGAAGGACGCCCAGTTGGAAAACATGTGATTGCTGTTCCAGCTGTGGTGGGGCTGGGTGCGCTCGTAGCGACCGGTGTCATCCTTGTGGCGAAGCAGGCCATAGTGCTCCACGTAGTTGGCGGAGGTGAGCTGCAGGTAGGACCACAGGGTCACGGCGGCAATGAAGGGCACCATTTTCCAGCCAAACAGGGCGATGATGCTGCCCCAGATGATCAGGCTGAGCAGGCCGGGCTGCAGGATCTCATTGTGCAGTGACCAGACTGCCTTGCCTTCCTTCTGCAGCCGCCCTTTCTCCAGCTGCCAGGCCCGCTTCATGGTGCCGGGAATCTCCCGCAGGGCGAATTTCCAGATGGACTCCCCCAGCCGTGAGGATGCCGGGTCCTCCGGGGTAGCCACATCCCGGTGGTGGCCCTTGTTGTGTTCGATGGGGAAATGGCCATAGCCCAACGGTGCCAGCACCAGCTTTGCCAGCCAGCGTTCGGTGCGGGTTTTCTTGTGGCCCAGTTCGTGACCCAGGTTGATGCCGGCGGCGCCACAGATGGTGCCGGTCAGCAGTACCATGGCGATAATGCCATGCAGCGGCAGTGAGTGGGTGCCAACAAACCACATGCCGAACAGATAGGCACTCAGCAGTATGGGGACCAGTGCATAGGTCATGCGCCGGTAGAACGGGTCGGCTTCCAGTTGCGGCACGACCTCTTCCGGCGGGTTGCTTTGATCTTCACCAATCAGCATATCCAGCAGCGGAATGGCCAGGTAATAGAAGGCCAATGGCAGCCACAGCATCCAGGGTTCGCCGGTGGCCATCACCATCAACGGACCCAGGAAAACCGTGCCCGGGACAAAGAGGGAAACAATCCACAGATGCCGCTTGCGATCGCGGTATTCGACGCCGGAGGGGCCGATAAAGACGCCAGCTTGGCTCATGCTATGACCTCGTTGGTTGTTAGTGGTATCCGAGTTTCACCATGGTGTGCCTGCCGCGGCCGCTCCGGCACCCCGTCAGGTGGCAATAAATCGTCATAAAGTGACAGACTAAACAGGCAGTTTAGGGGTAGGCTGGGGCATCATGACGGTCAGGAGTGCGGCGAATGGTGGATAAGCAAATGGATCGGCTCAAACCGGCCATTCATCCCACTTACAGCCGGGTGCTGTGCGCCCATCTGAAGCAGGAAGGCTTCAGCGATGCGGATATTTTTTCCGGTACCCGGCTGGCCTGGCAAGAGCTGCTCAGTGAGCATCGCTATCTGAGTCTGGAGCAGCTGTCCCGCTTGATACGCCGGGCCCAGCAGCTGACTGAAGAGCCCTGGATCGGGCTGAAGATCGGGGCGAATACCCCGGTGACGGCCCACGGCGCCCTGGGTTATGCGGTGGTATCGGCCCCGGATATGCGCACCCTGCTGTCAGTGGTGGCCCGCTTTGTGGGAGTGCGGTTGCAACTGATCCAGCTGCGCTTCGAGGAGCATGATGGCTGGGGCCAGTTATGGTTGCATGAGAACGTGGATCTGGGGGACTGCCGGGAGTTTCTGCTGGGGGCCTTGCTGGGCACTTACTTCCAGATGACCGATGCGGTTTCCGCCGGACGGATTCGGGAAGCCCGGGTCCAGCTGCCTTTCCCGCGTCCCGTCTGGGCGGCGCACTATGAGCGTTTGCTGGGCTGTCCGGTCATTTTCGGTGCGGACCACTTTCTGGTTGAAATGCCGCCGGAGCAGCTGGGATCTCCCTGCCTGACGGCAGACCCGACCATGCATCGCAATGCCACTCGGGATTGTGAACACCAGCTCAAGCAGCTGGAAAAGGGGGGCGCGTTCAGTCAGCAAGTGAGCATGGTACTGCTGGATTGCCAGGGAGAGATTCCTTCCCTGGAGGCCATGGCGGAGAAATTTGCCATGTCCACGCGCACCCTGATTCGCAAACTGAAAGCGGAAGATACCCGTTATCAGGAATTACTGGATGATGTTCGAAGTGAACAGGCCGCCTGGTTATTGACGGAAACCACCCTGCCCATAGAGCGCATTGCCGAGCAGCTGGGCTACCAGGATACATCGAACTTCAGTCGTACCTTTCGCCGCTGGTTTCAGACCACGCCTCTCGCCATGCGAAAGGCGTCCCGGGTGTAAAAGACCCCCGGCGCACAGGGGGGGATATTGCTTGCCGGGGTTGCCCTCTCAGTGTTGCTTGAGGACGAAATCCACTTTCTCGCGTACCGCACAATCCGGGCAGGGCCAGTCATTGGGAATCTGCAGCCAGCGGGTGCCCGGAGGAAAGCCTTCATTTTCCTCGCCACGGCTTTCGTCGTAGATGTAACCGCAGTTGGGGCACTGAAACTGGTGAGGGGTATCGAGATCCTGTTCCGCCTGACGGGCAGCCGCCACGGCACCCTCTGCCACATCCGGTTCCGAGTCAGCGCTTTGATAGGTCACGGCGGGCTGCTGCCATTTTTTCAGCAGTTCCTCGCGCTTGTCCGGCTGCAGATTGGCCAGGCTAAGATCGCCCTTGTAATGCTGATAAACCAGCGGATCCATTTTCTGGTACCAGACAAAGGGGATATAGGCCGGCATCAGCATGGAGGCATAACCGGAAGGCAGCTGCGGGCTGTCGTCGAAATGCCGCAGGGCCTGGAAGCGCCGGGTAGGGTTGGCATGATGATCGGAATGGCGTTGCAGCTGATAGAGGAACAGGTTGGTAACGATATGGTTGCTGTTCCAGGAGTGTCTGGGTTCGCAGCGCTCATAGCGGCCATCGGCCTTCTTCTGGCGAAGCAAGCCATAGTGTTCCATGTAGTTGATCACTTCCAGCAGAGAGGCACCATAGAAGGCCTGAAGCAGCAGGAAAGGCAATACGATCCAGCCCAGCCACAGGGTCAACAGCCCGAACAGCACCACGGTCATCAGCCAGGCCTGCAGGTTTTCATTTTTCAGTGACCACAGTGGCTCTTCGCAACGCGCCAGGCGCTGGGCTTCAATCTGCCATGCGGATTTGACGCTGCCGATCATGGTGCGCGGCAGGAAGCGCCAGAAGGATTCCCCCATGCGGGCACTGGCCGGGTCCTCTGGCGTGGCCACGTTCTTGTGGTGGCCCTTGTTGTGCTCCACAAAGAAGTGACCATAGGCCACTGGAGCCAGTGTGATCTTGGCCAGCCAGCGTTCGGTTTTCGATTTCTTGTGTCCCAGCTCGTGGGCGGTGTTGATGGCGATCCCGTTCACCGCGCCGACACTGAAGACAAGACCGACCAGACCCCATAACGGGACTTGTCCCTGGGCTACCAGCCAGGCACCGAGAATCGTGGCCAGGTATTGCATGGGAATATAGGCATAGACGATCAGGCGGTAATACTTGTCGTCTTCCAGTTGTGGGACGGCAGACTCCGGGGGGTTGTTGGTATCGGTACCGATGAGCCAGTCGGCAAACGGGATCAGGCCATACACCAGGAAGGGACCACCCCATAGCAGACCGGGCCAGTCCCAGATAAACAGGTAAATGAGTAGAAACGAAACAGCCAGCACCGGAATGGCGGGGCTGAGTAACCAAAGGTAACGTTTGCCGTCATGCCAGTCAGAAAAAGCGGTGGTTTGTTCTGCTGATTTCATCTCTCCACCCTACGTGCCAAGTTGTGACTTTTACGCTATACCCAATGTTGCGGGTGGCCAAGCCATGGTTTGTATTAACTTGGCAACCTGCCTGCATTTTTTGCGGCAATAATTTGCATTTTAAGAAAGATCATAAAAGGATTGTTTAAGACACAAAGGTACGATGGGATAGAAAAAACGGTCGCAACGCCGTTTTCCCCACAAGCCGGTGAAAGATAGCGAATGCATCGCTCAATGTTTCGGGAGAGACGATATGGATAAATCCAACGATTCTCGAGAGTATGACGTGCTGATTATTGGTGCCGGATTATCCGGCATCGGCGCCGCCTGTCATCTCCAGAAAGCGTGCAGCGACAAGACGTTTGCCATTCTGGAACGCCGGCAGGCCATGGGGGGAACCTGGGATCTTTTTCGCTATCCGGGTATCCGTTCCGATTCGGACATGTTCAGTTTCGGTTACGGCTTTCGTCCGTGGAATGAGTTGCAGGTGCTGGCGGATGGCCCTTCCATCCGGAATTATATCAAGGAAACGGCTGACGAATTCGGAGTCAGCCAGCATATTCATTACGGGTTGACGATTACCGGCGCGGACTGGTCTTCCGATGAAAAAATATGGACGGTGACTGCGCGACAGGAACGTCATGGAGAGACAGAAACATTCCGCTCCCGTTTCCTGATCGGCTGTACCGGTTATTACAATTATGATCAGGGTTATCTGCCGGAATTTCCCGGCATGGAGCGTTTTCAGGGGACCTGTGTGCATCCCCAGCAATGGCCCGAGGATCTGGATTACCGAAACAAGAAAGTGGTGGTGATCGGCAGCGGCGCCACCGCCGTTACGCTGGTTCCCGCCATGGCGGAAGAGACCGCGCATATCACCATGCTGCAACGCTCCCCGTCCTATATTTTTTCGGTGCCCGCCTATGACAAGTTTTCTGAATGGTTGGACCGTGTATTGCCGTCTGGCTGGGTGTATCGCATGGCCCGCTGGCGGAATATCAAACTGCAGCGTTTGATTTATTTGTTGGCAAAAAAGTATCCCGATTTTACCCGCAAGCTTTTGTTGTCCAATGTCCGGCGCCATGTGGGAAAAGATTTCGACATGACCCACTTTCAGCCTGTCTATCAACCCTGGGACGAGAGACTCTGTGCGGTGCCGGATGCGGATCTTTTCCGGGATTTGCGTGAGGGTAAAGCGGACATCGTCACCGACCACATTGATACCTTTACGGAAAACGGTATCCGTCTGAAATCCGGCCGCGAACTGGAGGCGGATATCATTGTTACCGCCACCGGTCTGAACTTGCAGGTACTGGGGGGCATGGAGCTTTCCATCGATGGCGCTCCCCTGGATGTCAGTGAACGGATGACCTACAAGGGGGTGCTGATGGAGGGGGTGCCGAACATGGCCTGGATTTTCGGGTACACCAATGCCTCCTGGACCCTGAAGGCGGATATTGCGTCGACCTATATTTGCCGTCTGCTCAATTATATGGATTCGGAAGGCATGGCGGTGGTAACTCCGCAAGGGGACAGCGATCTGACATTGGCAGACAGGTCAATCATGGATGCCCTGGCTTCCGGCTATGTGAAGCGCTCCAGTCATAAGCTGCCGCGCCAGGGACGTCACCATCCCTGGAAGGTTATGAACCATTACAGTAAAGACAAGCACATGCTTCTGGAGGAACCCGTGGAAGATGGCTTGCTGTCCTTTTCCCGCTAATCCCGGGCAAGAGGAATAAGCGCGAGTTACGAGTTACGAGAAGCAAATTGATGCTGCCTTTCGCGCCTCGTGACTCGTTTCTCGCTACTTCCCTCACCCACAACACTTCTTGAATTTTTTTCCGCTACCACAGGGGCAAGGGTCATTTCGGCCGCGCTTTAGCGGGATTACCGAGGGCGTGCCGTCCAGGTAATACCAGTGGCCGTTTTCGCGCACGAAACGGGAGCGTTCCTCGAGCACACTCAAGCCCTGGCGATCCTTGCTGGTAGCGCGAAAGTGGACCCAGCCGGTATCGCCCTCTTCACCGCTGGCGATAATTTCCAGGGCAAGCCACTGCGGGTCATCATCAAGATTCAGTCCAGGGGGGCGCTGGCTCAGGTGCCAGCTCTGGGCGATGTAATCGGTATTTTTCAGCGCAAAGGCGGAAAACCGCGAGCGCATCAGCGCTTCTGGCGATGCGGCGGGTTTGCCCTGGTGAAGGGGCTGACAGCAATGTGCGTAGTCCAGTCCGGACTGGCAGGGGCAAGCGCTCATGGGCTCTCTCCGCGAAAGCAATGGAACAGGGCCAGCAGATCCTGGCGCAGTCTGGGCTGATTGTCGGCCCGGGGATCATTCAGTACCAGCGCATTCATGGCGCCGTTAAGCAGCACGGCCAGGCCTTCGGCACTGCCGGAAAACTGCAGGGCGCCTTCTTTCATGGCTTCACGGATGCCTTCACACAACAGCGGGAAGCTGTAGCGCTCGTCCAGGGCTCGCCAGCGTTCCTGGCCCAGCACGGAGGGAGCTTCGACCACCAGGATGCGTCGCACATCGTCCCGCGCCATGAAGTCTACCCAGGCCAGACTGCCGGCTTTTAACGTGGCCAGGCTGCCGCGCTGCCCGGCCACCGCCTTTTCGATGGCGACCATGGCTTCCCGGCTGAGCAGATCGCAGACCGCTTCGAACAGCTCTGCCTTGTTGCGGAAATGGTGGTACATGGCGCCCCGGGTGACCCCGGCGCCGGACAGAATGGTCTCGGTGCTGGTGTCCGCGTAGCCCTGTTCGGCAAACAGGTGACGGGCAGCATTGATCAGGCAGCCGCGGGTTTGGGCACGGCGTTGGGCATTGGTGGCCATGAAATCCTCTTTCGGTTGACAAACATACTATCAGTTTGTTTTTATTTTCTCAAAACAGACTAATGGTCTGTTTTTTCCCAAGGAGGTATCCGATGAAGATCCGCGACCGTTACCCCATTGTGGTGACCGAGCATAAAGTGGCCTGCCGGGATTTCTGGCAGCGGTATTTTGGTTTGGATGTGCTGTTCGACAGCGACTGGTTTGTACTGCTGGGAGACGCGCAGCAGGGCAGCGTGGTGGCGTTTATGAGTCCGGATCATCCCTCGGCACCGCCGGGTCCGGACACCTTTAGTGGACTGGGTGTGTGTCTGGAGATCGAAGTGGAGGATGCCCGCCAGGCGCTGGCGGATTTCCAGTCCAGAGGGGGGCCGGTGGCGTACCCGCTCAGCGACGAGCCATTCGGTCAGCGCCGCTTCGGCCTGCGTGACCCCTCCGGATTATGGGTGGATGTGGTGGAGCAGATTGCGCCGCAGCAAGGCTATTGGGATCGGTACATGCAGACGGTGTGAGGGTGGTCGTTGGAGCTTTGCGAGCAAAGCTCCAACGGTAGACGGCAAAGCCTACAGGCTCAGCAGGTGCTGCTCGATGGTAAAGACATGCTCATCGTCAGCGTCCAGGGCGCGCAGGGCTTCAGCAAGCTGCAGCAGATAGTCCCGGTTACTGCCGCTGGGACCGTGGCTGGTGGCAATGTGACGGGCAATCAGCAGCTCGTCGCTCTGGCCGAGAAAGGCGGCATTGTCCTCGGTAGCGATGTAGACCAGGCCGTCAGCCTGATCGCCATCGGCGAAGGTCAGCGGGGTGCGAAATCGCAAGTAGCCATTTTTCTCCCGATGGTCCAGATGCTCGAACACATCCGGGGTGATGCGGTAGGCCATCCCGGTGCAGAGTGCGCCTGGTGCCGGTATCAGCGTAACCACACGGCCCGGGTTTTCCGGGGTGCCGCGATGGTCGTGGGATCCTTGCCAGAAGCGGCGCGCCCAGTCGCGGATGGTAGCGGGGCGGCGTTCCAGAAAGGGAAAATCCGCCTTGTAGATCAGCGAGCCATAGCCAAACAGCCACACGGGCTGGTGTGGATCCAGCGGGTGGCGCCGGCGGTTCTCTGCAGAGGTGTCGAGCATACTTTTCTTGATCCCGGTTCGGTGTCTTCACGGTCTCGGCGTTATACTCCGGGCTCAGTCTCACTGCCGGGGAAACCATGAAAGACGTGCGCGAAGAATATCATGCCGAGGGCCTGAGCGAAGCGAACCTCCACACCGATCCGGTGGAGCAGGCCCGGCGCTGGGTGGATGAAGCCATTGAGGCCGGGCTGCCCTTGCCCAACGCCATGACCCTGGCCACGGTCAGTGCTGACGGCCAGCCTTCCAGCCGGGTGGTGTTGCTGAAAGGAATCGAGGGAGGTGGCTTTACCTTTTTCACCCACTACGACAGCCGCAAGGGGGAAGAGATTGCGGCCAACCCCAAGGTATCGTTCACCATGTTCTGGCAGCCCTTCGATCGGCAACTGATCGTGATCGGTGAAGCCCGAAAAGTGGATGAAGAAGAGTCCGACAGTTATTTTGCGTCGCGGCCCTACGCCAGCCAGATCAGTGCCGCCATCTCCCCCCAGAGCCAGCCCGCCAGCCGGGAATGGCTGGAAGCGGAAGTGGAGGCTTTGCAGACGCAACATCCGCAAGCCCCGGTCCCCCGCCCGGCCAACTGGGGCGGCTACCGTATCATGCCCACGGAAATCCAGTTCTGGCATGGCCGCCCCAGTCGATTGCATGATCGTTTTCGCTATCGCAAACAGGCAGACGGGAGTTGGGTGCGGGAGCGGCTTGCGCCGTGAATTAATAGTTAATAATGAATAATTAATAACGCGCGCAAGAGCACNGGAGCTATCCAAACCAAGAGGCCGCGTCCAAACTCTGGGCGCGGCCTCTTGCCGTTTGAAAGACTCGCAGCGTCAACCCGCGAGCTATTAATTATTCATTATTAACTATTAATTGCCTTTCGCCGCCAAACCGTCGCCAACAACGATCCGGACAGATTGTGCCAGATGCTGAACAGGGCCCCTGGCAGGGCGGCCATGGCGCTGAAGTGTTTTACTGCAAGCGCCACACCCAGACCGGAATTCTGCATGCCCACTTCGATGGCCAGGGTGCGGGCGCGCTTTTTGTCCAGGCGAAGCAGGCGCGCGATGCCATAGCCGCTGGCCAGACCGAGTCCGTTGTGGGCCACCACGGCAATAAAGATGGCGATGCCGGCCTGTGCGATGTGCCCTTGGTTCAGGGCCACGATAATCCCGATCACCACCACAATGGCCGCCACGGAAACCAGCGGAAAGACATCCCGTAGCGGTGCCAGCTGGCGGGAAAAGCGGGTATTGAGAAAACAGCCCACGGTGACCGGCAGCAGCACGATTTGCAGTAGCGAAATCAGCATGCCATCAATGGGCACCGGGATGCGCTCCCCCAGATACACCCAGGTCAGCAAGGGCGTGGCAACCACCGCCACCAGCGTGGAAGCAAAGGTGATCGCCACCGACAGGGCCACATCCGCCCGGGCCAGATAGGCGATCACATTGGAGGCGGTGCCGCCGGGGCAGGCGCCCACCAGTACCAGCCCCACCAGCAATTCTTGGGGGAGCTGCAGGGCGATGCCGATGGCAAAGGCGAGCAGTGGCATCAGGCTGTACTGCAGCAGCAGGCCCAGGCCGATGATGCCCGGCTGGCGCAGCACCCGCTGGAAATCCTCCCAGGTCAGCGACAGGCCCATGCCGAACATGATCAGCATCAGTAGCGGCACAATGGCCCCCTTGCCGCCCACCAGCAGGGCCGGTTGCCAGTACGCCAGCAGGGAAAACAGCAGGGCCCAGAGTGGAAAGAGTTGGGTCAAGCGGTGGAGCATTGAGATCGCCTGTTTGTTGGGAAGGTGCACAGTGTAATCTGTCAGCCGAAATGACGCACAGGAGTACCCCGTGAAAGCGGTGATTCAGGAAGAAATATCCGGCTGTGGTATCGCGGCGGTGGCCGCACTGGCCGGTGTCAGCTATGGGCAGGCGAAACGCCGGGCAAACAGTCTGGGGATTTATGCGCAGGACAGTAGCTTGTGGTCCGACACGGACTATGTGCGCAGGTTGCTGAAGACCTATGGTCTGCATGCGTCGTCGGGGGAAACCCCATTTCGCGACTGGGAGAACCTGCCGGATCGTGCCTTGCTGGCGATAAAATGGCACCAGGAAAACGGCACGCCATTCTGGCACTGGGTGGTGTTTTTCCGCGAAGGTGATGACGTTTATGTGCTGGACTCGAAGAAAGCCCTGAAACAACACTGTCGCAGGGACTTCGGTCGTATCAAGCCCAAATGGTTTATTCCCGTCAGTTCAGCATAATCGTCATCAACATTGGTAGCATAGTTTGGGTTGAGTACAACGAAAACCAACAACCTCCATCCAGTACCTGATATCGGGATTCGTTACACTCAACCCAACCTATGAAGCTGGCAATTTTTGCGGTAGGAGCGTCGCTGGCGGCGCGATATCAGCCTATGGAATCGCGCCGCCAGCGACGCTCCTACGGCAGAGGGAAGTGTTGATGATCAAACGGTCAGATAGCTCTTGATCAAGGTATCATCCAACTCGCCCATCTCACCTTCCGCCACCTTGCTGCCACGGTCGAGAATGGCAAAACGGTCGGCGGTGGCACGGGCGAAGTGCAGCTTCTGCTCCACCAGTAACACGGTGAGGCCTTCTTCCTTGTTCAGGGTTTTAATCACCCGGCCGATCATGTCGACGATATTGGGCTGAATCCCTTCGGTGGGTTCATCAAGGATCAGCAGTTTCGGGTCCAGCGCCAGGGCACGGCCGATGGCCAGTTGTTGTTGCTGGCCGCCGGAGAGATCACCGCCGCGGCGGTTGCGCATTTCATGGAGTACCGGGAACAGCTCGTAGATGCGATCCGGGATTTTCCTGCTGCGATCCGGGCGGGCCTGCAGGCCGGTTTCCAGGTTCTCCTCCACGGTGAGTAGCGGAAAGATTTCCCGCCCCTGGGGCACATAACCGATTCCTGCCCGGGCCCGTTCTTCCGCCGCTTGTTTGGCATAATCGAGCCCGTTGAATTCAATGCTGCCGCTTTTTACCGGTAACAGCCCCATGATGGTTTTCAGCAGGGTGGTCTTGCCCACACCGTTGCGGCCCATGACGCACAGGCATTCGCCCTGGGTTAGCCCCAAATCCAGATCCCAGAGGGTGTGGGATTCGCCATAGTATTGGTTGACGTTGTTCAGTTTCAGCACGGTGTTAACTCCGTAACATTATTGCGAAGCCGCTGTAGGAGCGCCGCTTGAGGCGCGAATGCCCAGTTATGTGTAGCGAGAAGCGAGTTTCGAAAGGCAAAAGATTTTCGGTTTTCGCAACTCGTTACTCGCTTCTCTCTATTGTGAGCGGTTTTCGCGCCTCATACTCGCAGAGCACAGAGAGCGGCGCTCCTACAGGGGGCTGTTATTCGCCCAGGTAAACTTCGATGACTTTGGGATCATTCTGCACCTGCTCCATGGTGCCTTCCGCCAGTACGCTGCCCTGGTGCAGAACGGTGACGGTGCTGGCGATGGAGCGGATGAATTCCATGTCGTGTTCGACGACAACCACCGAGTGTTTGCCGGCCAGGCTTTTCAGAAGTTCGCCGGTGCGTTCCACTTCCTGGCGGGTCATGCCGGCGATGGGTTCATCCACCAGTAGCAGTTGTGGTTTCTGCATCAGCACCATGCCGATTTCCAGCCACTGCTTCTGACCGTGGGACAGCAGGCCCGCCACCTTGTGTCGGTCTTCAAGCAGACCCACGGTGGCCAGAGTGTCCTCGATCCAGCTTGTCTGTTCGCCGCTTAATCGGGTGAACAGGGAATGCCAGGGCCCCCTGGGACCGTTCATGGCCAGCTCCAGGTTTTCAAAGGCGGTGTGCTCGGGGAACACGGTGGGTTTCTGAAATTTTCGACCGATGCCGGCCATGGCGATGTCGGTTTCGCTCATGGCAGTCAGGTCCAGGGTCTGACCGAAAAAACAGGTGCCGCTATCCGGTCGGGTCTTGCCGGTGATCACGTCCATCATGGTGGATTTGCCCGCGCCGTTGGGGCCGATGATGCAGCGCAGTTCGCCGGTCTGGATGTACAGGGTCAGATCATTGAGGGCCTTGAAGCCGTCAAAACTGACAGTGATATCTTCCAGATAGAGAATGTTCTTGCCACTACCGGAATCCAGCTGACCGGGCGCTACGACACGGGTGCCCTGGCGCATGAAATCGAAGACCTGATCGCGGCGAAAGGTGTCGCGCAGGTTATCCAGTGCGCTCATGGAGCCTCTCCTTCTGCCGGGGTGAGGGTGTCGTTATTTGTTTTCTTTGGCGGGAATTGTTTGCGCAGGGCCGCCCATCTCTGGCTGACCAGGCCCACCAGACCCTGGGGCAGAAACACGGTAACCGCCATGAACAGCCCGCCCAGGGCAAACAGCCAGGCCTCGGGCATAACGCCGGTGAAAATGGTCTTGCCGTAGTTGACCAGGATGGCGCCGATCACCGCGCCATATAGGGTGGCGCGTCCGCCTACCGCTACCCAGACCACCAGCTCGATGGAATTGAGCGGCGAGAATTCTCCTGGATTGATGATGCCCACCTGGGGTACATAGAGCGCCCCGGCAATGCCGGCCAGAATGGCGCTGACGGTGAAGATCCACAGTTTGTAATGTTCGGTACGGTAACCCACAAAACGGGCCCGGGATTCCGCATCCCTCACCGCCATGACCACCCGGCCCAGCTTGCTGCCGGTGATCCAGCGGCACAGCACAAAGGCCATGGCCAGAGAGAGAGCGGTGGCGATCAGCAGGCCCACACGTGTGCTGTCGGACTGCAGGGAAAAGCCCAGCAGTTCCTTGAAGTCGGTAAGACCGTTGTTGCCGCCGAAGCCCAGTTCGTTGCGGAAGAAGGCCAGCATCAGGGCATAGGTGAGTGCCTGGGTGATGATCGACAGATAGACGCCGGTAACCCGGGAACGAAATGCCAGCCAGCCGAATACGAAGGCCAGCAGGCCGGGGACCAGCAGGATCATCAGGGCGGCAAACCAGAACTGGTCGAAGCCCTGCCAGTACCAGGGCAGCTCGCTCCAGTTGAGGAACACCATGAAGTCGGGCAACTCCGGATTGCCGTACACGCCCCGGTCGCCGATCTGGCGCATCAGGTACATGCCCATGGCATAGCCACCCAGGGCAAAGAAGGCCCCATGACCCAGGCTGAGAATGCCGCAGTAACCCCACACCAGATCCAGCGACAGGGCCAGCAGGGCGTAACACAGGTACTTGCCCAGCAGGGTGACGGTGTAGGCGCTCACGTGCAGTGGCGAGTCCGGCGGGAAAAACTGGTTGAGCAGGGTCACCACCAGGGTGGCGCCCAGCAGAACGCCCATAAAGGTTTTCGCGGTGCGATCACTGAAGGCACTTTTGAAGGTTGAGTCTCGCATATTACTCCTCCGCGGCCCGGCCACGTTGCGGGAACAGACCCCGTGGTTTGCGCTGGATAAACAGGATGATGAAGATCAGCACGATGATTTTTGCCAGCACGGCTCCGGCCATGGGCTCCAGCAGCTTGTTGGCGATACCCAGGCTGAAGGCGGCGGTAAGAGTGCCCCACAGATTGCCGACACCGCCGAACACCACCACCATGAAGGAATCGATGATGTAGCTCTGACCCAGGTTGGGCCCCACATTGGTGAGCTGTGCCAGGGCCACCCCGGCGATACCGGCGATACCGGAACCCAGGCCGAAAGTGAGCGCATTGACCCGCTCGCTACGAATCCCCATGGCGCGAGCGGTAGTCCGGTTCTGACTGACAGCTCTGACCTGCAGGCCCAGGCGGGTTTTCTTCAGCAGCGTGAGCAGGGCCAGAAACACGGCCAGGGCAAAGAAAATGATGTAGAGGCGGTTATAGGTCAGTGAGAACACCGGGTTGATTTCCAGTGCGCCACTCATCCATTCCGGTGTCACCACGGTGCGATTCAGGGGCGAGAAGATCACCCGCACCGCCTGCTGCAGAATCAGGCTCACCCCGAAGGTGGCGAGCAAGGTTTCCAGGGGACGGCCATACAGGAAACGGATCACAAAGCGTTCAATCAGAATGCCCACCAGGGCCGACACCACAAAGGCGGCAGGAATGGCGATCAGCAGCGACCATTCGTGGCTGTTGGGCAACAGCTGCTGAATCACATAGGTGGTGTAGGCGCCGATCATGATGAGTTCGCCGTGGGCCATGTTGATCACCCCCATCACCCCGAAGGTGATGGCCAGGCCGATCGCAGCCAGCAACAGCACCGAGCCCAGGCTGAGGCCGAAGAACAGGGTGTCGGCGGTCTGGTAGCGTTCGATGCGGGCTTCGATACGGGCCAGCGCCTTTTCCGCCGCGCGCACTTCCGCCGGGTTGTCGCTGGCAGCCACCCGGTCGCGCAGGGCGTTCTTGGCCGCCGGATGCAGACTGTCGGCCAGAGCGTCGATGGCATTCAGGCGGGCGGCTAGATCGTTGTTGTCCAGGGTGGCAATGTTCAGGGCCACATCAATACGGTCCTGTACCCGGGCAACGGTTTCCTTGGCCCGGCGGGCTGTCAGTGCCGAGAGCATTTCCGGGTCGGCATTGCCGATCAGCTGGCCGGCGGCCTGATAGCGTTGCTCGCTGTCCGGGCTGGCCAGGTCGCGCAGGGCCAGCTGATTATTGATGACGGTACGCAGGCGGTTATTGATCACCACCGGGCGGGCATCCCGTGATCCCACCTGCTGTTGTTCGGCTTCGCTGACGGGGTCCAGCAGCAGCCAGCCGTCACTGTTCTTGCGACCCAGTAAAATGGCGCCGCTGTCCCGGTGTTGCACCAGGTCGCGGTTCATCAGGGCATTGAGCAAAGGCACCACGCGCGGGTGGTCCTGCTCGGCCAGTTGGTGAATGGCCGCTTCCTTGTCGTCAAAGTTGCGGCTGGCCAACTGGTTGAGAATATCGTGGAGGCCGGGGCCTGGGGCCGGGCCTGTGTCTGTGGCCAGGTCGGCCAGCACCGTATTGCACAACGCTGCCAGCAGCAGGGTTGTCAAAAACCGGCCAATAGCGTGACCCATAGTGGGCTCCTTACAGACTGGGTGTGTCGAAAAAAGCCGGTTATCAGCGTGCGCGTTGCGCACACGGATAACCGGAGAGGGTCGGATCGTTTACTGCATGGCTTTGCTGCCAAGGCACTGCTTGGTCTTGGTGTTGTAGTTGCCGCATTTCGTCGGCGCGCTCCAGTCGGAAATCAGATCCTTGGAGCCGGGCAGGTAATCGGACCAGGCATCACCTTTCACCAGACCGTCGGTTTCCCAGACCACGGCGAACTGGCCGTCATCCTGGATTTCGCCGATCAGTACCGGCTTGGACAGATGGTGGTTTTCGTTCATCACCGCCATACCGCCAGTCAGGTTCGGGGTTTCCATGCCGATCATGGCTTCCGCCACTTTATCCGTGTCCGTGGATTGGGCTTTTTCTACGGCCTTCACCCACATGTTGAAACCGATATAGGTGGCTTCCATGGGGTCGTTGGTGACGCGTTTGTCGTCCTGGGTAAAGTCGTGCCACTGGGCGATGAAGGCATCGTTGGCGTCGTTGTAGACACTCTGGAAGTAGTTCCAGGCGGCCAGATGACCCACCAGCGGGCCGGTGTCGATGCCGGACAATTCCTCTTCACCCACGGAGAAGGCCACCACGGGAATGTCCTGGGCGCTGACGCCCTGGTTGCCCAGTTCCTTGTAGAAGGGCACGTTGGCATCGCCGTTGATGGTGGAGACCACCGCGGTTTTCTTGCCCTGGTTACCGAAGGCCTTGATGTCGCTGACAATGGACTGCCAGTCGGAATGCCCGAACGGGGTGTAGTTGATCATGATGTCCTTGTCTGCCACGCCCTTGGACTTCAGGTAGGCTTCCAGGATCTTGTTGGTGGTGCGCGGGTACACATAATCGGTACCGGCCAGCACGAAGCGCTCCACACCCAGTTCGTTGATCAGGTAGTTGACCGCGGGGATGGCCTGCTGGTTGGGGGCGGCCCCGGTGTAGAACACATTCTTGGACGACTCTTCACCCTCGTATTGCACCGGGTAGAACAGCAGGCCGTTGAGTTCTTCCACCACTGGCAGCACGGACTTGCGGGACACGGAAGTCCAGCAGCCGAAGATCACATCCACGCCTTGCTGGCTGATCAGTTCTCGGGTTTTTTCGGCGAACAGGGGCCAGTTGGAGGCCGGGTCAACGACCACGGGTTCCAGCTGCTTGCCCATCACGCCGCCCTTCTTGTTCTGCTCCTCGATCATCATCAGAACCGTGTCTTTCAGGGTGGATTCACTGATGGCCATGGTGCCGGACAGGGAGTGAAGCACCCCGACCTTGATGGTGTCAGCGGCCATGGCGGCGCCGCTGTAGATAAGGCTGCCGGAAAGCATGATTCCTGCAGTCAGTCGTTTCAGTGTGTTTGAAAATTGCATGGCAAAACTCCTTGTGGTGTAGCACTTACATCTGTAGTTGCAGACCCAGTACAAAGGTGTCGTTATCGCTGAACAGCTCGTCGTTACGATCCTGGTAAGCGGCACTGATACGGGCGTTATGACCCTTGATGATGTAGTTCAGATTGAACTCGCTGATGTCACCCTCGGCGCCATCGGTCACTTCACCCTCGGTGTAACGGATCACCGGTTGCAGCCGGCCCGGACCGATTTCCTGGGGGAACAGGAAGCCGGCCAGCACGAAGTAGCCTTCGCTTTCGTCGCCGCCCAGGCCGCCCAGACCGTCGTACTGGTAATAGGCGCCTTCGAGAGTCACTGTTCCGGCGCCGGTGTTTTTCTCGAACAGGGCATCCACGCTCCAGGCGGAGTCAGACCCCTGGCTCTGGCCAACCAGACCTACCGCCAGAATGTCCTTCTCGCCGTAATAGGTGCTGGAGTTGTAGTAGCCCGGTTCCGGGTCGAGCAGGTTGAGAGTGAGTCGGCCGCTGTACAGCAGATCATCGTCATCCTCGGCGGGGACCGGATCCTCCGGACCTTCGGTGACCGAGAACTGCCACTTGAACTGGCCCTCGTTGGCCTGGCCCCAATAAGCGACGCCGTCGTCACGACCGGCGAAGATGGCCGGATAGGCTTGCACGGACGGGAAATTCCAGGTGGTCAGATAGTACGGCCCGGACAGGTTGGAACGATCACTGGCGGGCAGGAATCGGCCGGCCCAGATGTTAAAGGTGTCGGAATACTCGAACCGGGCAATGGCATCGAGCACCCGCACCTTTTCTTCCACACCGTCGTATTCGGTGTTCACGGTCATCTTGATGTTGTCGGTGACCTGGCCGTTGATGTACAGCCGCACACTGTCCAGATTGAAATCACTGGAGCTGGATTCACCGTCAGGCGCTGCGTTTTCCACACTGGTAAAGCTGGTGCGCAGGCCTCCGCCCACAGAGATTTCCGGATCGATATCGGCACTCATGGCTGATATCGGTGTGATGAGAGCGGCCATGGCAAGCGCGCTCGTTACTGCTTCCTTTCGTAACATGGGTATCCCCCCATTGATGAATGAAAAAGGTCACTGTGTATCAGTCGTCGTTGTCTGCCTTGCCGCTATGCATCCGGGCTTCATGAAGCATGTGCAGCGTTATTTTCCGCACTTCATTGCGTGAGCTTTCGATATGAGCGCGCAGCTGAATCTGCGCCTGCTCGCAGCGGCGATGCTGAATGGCTTCCAGAATGGAACTGTGTTCCTGATAGGTGGCATCAATACGCGGTGGCTTGGTGAAATCCAGGCGGCGAATGATGCGCAGACGTTCGGTCAGGTCATGATGAATGCGAGCCATCTCGGTGTTGCCAGCGGCTTCCACCAGCATTTCGTGAAAGCGCTCATCCAGTCGGCTGAGAGTGTTGCCGTCTTCCAGTCTTTCCGATTCCGGCACGCACCAGATGCGAATCAGGTCATCGAGTTTGGGTGAGTTGTTTTCCTGCTCGCAGATCTTGCGTACCGCGGCACATTCAAGAATGGTGCGCACATCGTAGAGTTCTTCGAAGTAATCGAAGTCAAAGGGTTTGACCTGCCAGCCGCTGCGGAACAGCACATCCACATAGGATTCCCGTTGCAGCCGGAACAGGGCTTCACGAACCGGAGTGCGTGAGGCGCCCATGCGTTCGGCAATCTCGTTTTCGCTGAAGCGGTCACCGGGCATCAGGCGAAAGTCGAAGATGTCGCTTTTCAGCTGCTGATAGATGCGGTCCGCCAGGTTGCTGGATTTTTTTTCTTTATGCGCTTTCATGGCATTTCCTCTCAGGCCACCGCTTTCGGGTCGATGACCAACACCGGATCCCCGGCATGGATGATGGAGCCGGGCTGGCAATGCAGACCGGTGACCTTGCCGCTGGCATTGGCGACGATTTCGAATTCCATCTTCATGGCTTCCACGATCACCAATGGCTGGCCTTCGCTGACCTGTGAGCCTTCTTCCACCAGCAACTTCCAGACATTGCCGCTGATTTCGGCGCTGACCAGATGGCCATCTACCTGGCCGATATCCGTTTTACTGCCCATCAGCGCGGATTCCACTGCCGCGTCTTCGTCTTGCCAGCGCGCCACTTCCTCTCGGAAGGCCACATCGCGGCGGGCGTTGAAATCGGCAATTTCCTGTTCGTTGTTTTTCAGGAATTGGCGATGCTCGGCCAGGCTGAAGGGCTCTTCGCTGATCTCCACCTGCAGGTGGCCGTGGCGGAAGGCCTCGCGCATCTCGGTGAGTTTTTCCTCGCTCACCGGGTAGTAGCGGACCTGATCGAAAAACTTCAGCAACCAGGGCTCACCACTGTGGAACTGGGCGTTCTTCAGATGTTTGTTCCAGATCGGCAGGGTGCGACCCACCAGCTGGTAGCCGCCGGGGGAATCCATGCCGTAGATGCACATGTAGACGCCGCCGATACCCACGGTGCCTTCGGCGGTATAGGTGCGCGCCGGGTTGTACTTGGAGGTCATCAGGCGGTGGCGCGGATCAATGGGTACCGCACAGGGGGCCCCCAGATACACATCCCCCAGGCCCAACACCAGATAGCTAGCACTGAAAATAATGTCGCGCACCTGGTCCGTGGATTGCAGGCCGTTGATGCGGCGAATGAATTCCACGTTGTTGGGCAGCCAGGGGGCATCCTGGCGAATGGTTTCCTGGTAACGGATGACCGCATCCAGGGTGGCGCTGTCTTCGAAGGCCATGGGCAGATGCAGGACCCGGGAAGTCACGACCATGTCGTCCACACTGCCGATGGTCTTTTCACGGTCCAGCAGTGTGTTGACCAGGCGGTCCTGATCAAGGCGGCGGGAATCGTAATGGACCTGCAGGCTGCGTACCCCCGGCGACAATTCCAGAATGCCCTCCACCGGTGACGCCTTCAGGTTTTCCATCAGCGCATGGACACGCATGCGCAGGGCAAGGTCGAGCACGTTGTCGCCGTACTCGATAAGGATGTACTTGTCGCCGGCCTGCCGGTAGACGATCCGCGGTACATGACCGTTGGCATCTATCTCCGCCAGCATGGTGGAAGAGGTAAAGGTGTGGCTGTGATCGGTCACCGCCGGGTTGACCAGCGGAATCACACCCAGGTTTTCAATGGACGCATCCTGGGCGTCTTCCATGGCCTTGGCCTCGGCGAAGCTGATTGGCGAGAAGCGGATGCTGTCCCCGGGTTTCAACTGGCCCACTTTCCACAGCTCGGCCTTGGCGATGGTCACCGGGCAGACGAACCCCCCAAGGCTCGGGCCATCCTTGGTCAGGATGACCGGGAAATCACCGGTGAAATTGATGGAGCCGATGGCGTACTCGTTGTCGTGAACATTGGACGGGTGCAGCCCGGCTTCGCCGCCATCGGTACGGGTCCAGCTCGGCTTGGGACCCACCAGGCGAATGCCCAGCCGGTTGGAGTTGTAATGCACCTGCCAGTCGGCGTTGAAGAATTCTTCAATGGCATCTTCGCTAAAGAAATCCGGCGCCCCATGGGGGCCGTACAGCACCTTGATGTCCCATTGTTGCGGGTAGTCCGGGATCAATCCGTTTTCGACCGGGTGCGGCTCGGCCACCGGCGCCGGGGTGGGGCACCCCTCCAGCTGCGGCTGACAGATCGACAACACGTCACCCTTGCGCAGGGTGCGCCCACCGTGGCCGCCAAACTTGCCGAGCACGAAGGTGGATTTACTGCCCAGGTAGTCGGGGACATCAATGCCGTTGCGCACGGCAATATAGGTGCGGCAACCGTTTTCAACCTTGCCGGTGGTGAGGGTCTGGCCGGCCTTGACGGTGATGGGTTCCCACAGGGGTACGCTGACACCATCCAGTTGCGCCGGGCAGGCCGCACCGGTAAGTGCTACCACGGTATCGCAATGGAAGGTGAGCGAGGGGCCCACTAGGGTGGCTTCCAGGCCGGCGGCGCTGTCATGGTTGCCGACGATGCGATTGGCCAGACGAAAGGCAAAGTCGTCCATGGGTCCGGACGGCGGTACACCGATATCCCAGTAGCCGGCCCGGCCAGGATAATCCTGCACCGTGGTGTAGGTGCCTGGCTCGACAACGTCGAAGGCCCTGGGCGTATAGGTAAAGGTTTCCAGATAGCGAGTGGAAACGGTGCCGGCAATGACATTGTCGTCGCGCAGAATCTGGCGCAGGTAGTCCAGGTTGGTGGCGATGCCCGAGAGGCGGGTTTGTGCCAGGGCGGTCTGCATCTTCTTCAGGGCGTCGGCACGATCACTGCCATGGACGATGACTTTGGCCAGCATGGGATCATAGTGAGGGCTGACCACGGTACCGGTGTCCACCCAGCCATCCAGGCGGATATTGTCCGGGAAGCGCACCTCGGTGAGTTCGCCCGGGCTGGGCTGGAAATCTTTCAGCGCATCTTCGGCGTAGATGCGCACTTCCATGGAAGCCCCCTGGCTGGTGTAGCTGTCATCCAGTGGCGGACGTTCGCCGCCGGCCAGTTGCAACATCCACTGCACCAGGTCTACGCCGAATACGGATTCGGTGACGCCGTGCTCCACCTGCAGGCGGGTATTCACTTCCAGGAAATAGAATTCATCACGCTCGTCGTCGTAAATGTATTCCACCGTGCCCGCAGAGCGGTATTTCACGGTCTGGCCCAACCGCACCGCACTGGCGTGCAGTTTTTCCCGGGTCGCCTGTGGCAGATTGGGCGCCGGGGTTTCTTCCACCACTTTCTGGTTGCGACGCTGCAGGGAACATTCGCGCTCGCCCAGGGCCAGCACGGTACCGTTACCGTCACCGAAGATCTGCACTTCCACATGGCGGGCCCGCGCCACAAAACGTTCGATAAAAACGCCGCTGTCAGAAAAGAAACTTTCCCCGAGCCGCTTTACCGACTCAAAGGCAGCGACCAGTTCGTCTTCGTTGTTGCAGCGGGACAGGCCGATGCCGCCACCGCCGGCGGTGCTTTTCAGCATCACCGGGTAGCCGATCTGCAGTGCGGCCTGTTTGGCGTCGTCCAGGCTTTGCAGCAGGTCGGTACCGGGGGCCAGTGGCACGCCGGCTTTTTCGGCGATGGCACGGGCTTCATGCTTGAGGCCGAACTCGCGCAGTTGTTGCGGGGTCGGGCCCACGAAAGCGATGCCGTTGGCGGCGCAGGCTTCAGCAAACTCGGCGTTTTCGGAAAGAAATCCGTAGCCGGGAATAATGGCCTCGGCGCCGGTGTCTTTGGCGGCCTGCAGAATCAGGTCGGTTTTCAGATAACTTTCTGCGGCGGTCTGGCCGCCCAGGGATACCGCTTCATCCGCCACGCTGACGTGCTGGCTGTTGCGATCCGCCTCTGAATAGACCGCCACCGAGGCAATGCCCATCTGCTTCAGGGTGCGACAGATACGCACCGCAATTTCACCCCGGTTGGCGATCAGCACTTTCGTTAACATCAGAGGGACTCCTTCTTGTTCAGCGCGGCGATGTAGTTTCTCCAGCCGCCCAGTTCGGTAATGTCGGTGGCGTCGTCGATGGCCCAGGGCTCGCAGATGAACCCCTTCACCCAGCGGCCATCCACGGTTTCCAGGCTGCCAATGCCAAGCGGTGCAGGAATCAGCCCGACAAAGCTGCCGAAGTGTTCGAGGGGCATTTGCCACAGTTCGATGGGGATGCTGGCGCCGCCGTCTTTTTCGTTACGTATCAAGCCGGGCTTGGGCGGCACCGTGTTGGCCAGGGCATAGAGGCGATAGCAGGGAGCGGTGTGGGTGGCTTCCAGCAGCACCGCGTCGCGTTCCACCAGCTGACTGTTCAGTGGCATGCCGCTGAGGTGGGCACCGACCACCGCCACGGTGATGGAATCATCATGGTTATCGCTGGCGGCACTTTTTTCCGGTGCCGGCAGTGCCTGACCGGTGGCGCCGGCCTGCCAGGGCTGGTGCTGTTGCCAGCGCTGGCCGAATTCCGCCAGGGCATGGTCTTGCCAGGCGGGGGCAATCAGGGTGATGCCGCCGGGCAGGCCGTCGTCCCGAAAACCGCCGGGCAGGGCCAGGGCACACAGATCCAGCAGGTTGACGAAGTTGGTCCAGGTACCCAGTTGGCTGTTCAGGGTGATGGGATCGTTGCGTACCGCGTCGCGGGTATAGATGCCCGGGGTGGTGGGTAGCAGCAGGGCATCCACACCGGCCAGCAGGTTGTCTGACTGACGTTTGAGTTCGGCCAGACGATATTGGGCGCGGAAACTGTCAACGGCGCTGATCTGTGCCGCCGGTTCCAGGATGTCACGGATCACCGGTAACAGGGCTTGTGGTGTTTCCTGCAACAGGGTGTCAGTGACAGAGAAACGCTCGGCTATCCATGGGCCCTGATACAGCAGGGCTGCCGCATCCTGCAGCACGGTAGTATCCACGGTAACCAGCTCGGCAAGACTGCTGAGGCTCTCCAGTTGTTGTTCCCAGAGCGCCTTTGCCCTGTGGTCACCGAACCAGGGCAGATCGTGGGGAATCCCCAGCTTCGGTCGTGCGGGCAGTCCGGTTTTCTGCCGTGACGGCGCCGGACGGCTGAAAGCATCGTCGCTATCGAACTGGCCGATAAGGCGATAAATGGTCCGGGCATCTTCCACGTTCAGCGCAAACACGCTGACGCAGTCCAGGGTTCTGCACGCGGGCACCACGCCTCGAGTGCTGATGGCGCCGCGGCTGGGTTTCAGGCCGACGATATTGGTAAAGGCCGCGGGTACCCGCCCGGAGCCGGCTGTGTCGGTGCCCAGCGAGAAGGGCACCAGCCCCAGGCTGACGCTCACCGCCGAACCGGAACTGGAGCCGCCGCTGAGGTAGTCGCCGTTGAACGGGTTGGGCACTTCCCCGTAAGGGGAGCGGGTGCCGACCAGTCCGGTGGCAAACTGATCCAGATTGGTTTTGCCCACTACAATCGCGCCGGCGTCGCGCAGCAGTCTGACCACGGTGGCGTCTTCCTGCGGTGTGTAGGCAAAGGCGGGGCAGGCCGCCGTGGTCGGCATACCGGCCACATCAATATTGTCTTTCACCGCGAAGGGAATGCCGAAGAGAGGCAGGGACGGATCCGTCAGGGCCTCGGCCCGGGCGACCAGGGAGGACTCGTCCAGCAGGTGAATCCACAGGGCGCGCTCGCTGTCGTGCAGCAGTGTCGCCAGTTGTTTCATGGCCTGTACCGGGGTGAGGTCACCGCTGCGGTAGGCCGCCTGCCATTGTCGAAGAGTCCAGCCGATCATTCGTTTAGCACACCTGTTTGTATACAAGTTGGTATGCGGACTAGTGCAAACCCGGTGCCAAACAGACAGAAAAAATTTAAGTAATTGTTTTTACATAAATTAAATGTCGAAGGGCTGACCAGGTTGGTGGGATTTGTCAGGCTGGTGTGCGTCATGCTGATGCAGCTGCGCCGTAACAGTGCAAAAGGTTGCGTTGTGCAAGATGTCGCCATGGGCGGCGGCGATGGCGGGAACAGGGAGGGATTATTTCCGCTCTCGGCCTGGCTTTGGCAAAGTGAATCAAGGTGTCAGATCAAACAGGAGACGGATATGTCCTCGCGGGCTCTGGTCGTGGAAGGGGGTGCCATGCGCGGCATTTTTGCCGCCGGGGTGCTGGATGCCTTTCTGGAGAAAGATTACCGGGAGTTTGATTTTGCGGTGGGCGTATCCGCCGGTTCCACCAACCTGATCGGTTACCTGGCCGGAGATCATGGCCGCAACCGGCGCATCATCACCGATCACGCCTGCCGCCCGGATTTCATCAACTGGCAGCGTTTCATGGCCGGCGGTCATTTGTGCGATGTGCACTGGCTGTGGCATCAATCCTTACGGGATGTGCCGCTGAGTCTGGACCGGTATTGGCAATCGCAGACGCCGCTATGGGTGGTGACCACTTCCGTGGAGGACGGCGAGCCACGGTATCACCACGCGACGCCGGACAACCTGGACGAGATCATGACAGCGTCCTGTTCCATTCCTTTTGCCTACCGACAATTTCCCACGGTGGACGGGCATCCCATGACCGATGGCGGGGTGGGCGATTCCATTCCCGTGCGCTGGGCCTATGAACAGGGCGCCAGGGATATCACCGTGGTGCTGTCACGGCATCAGGGTTATCGCAAGAAACCCAGCCCGCTGGCACCCCTACTGAAACCCTGGGTCAGGGAAATGCCGGGGTTATATGCCGGTATGCGGAAACGCTCGCAAACCTACAATGACGCACTGGCGTTCATCGAGAACCCGCCCGAGGATTGCCGACTCACAGTGATTGCGCCAGACCGCGGCTTTCCGGTCAGCCGCTTGACCACCCATGGCCAAAAGCTGGAGCAGGGGTATTGGCAGGGGCATCAGGCCGCGTCGGTGATGTTGGGCGAGCCGCTTTTCGAAGCGGTGGGGTGAGGGCAGCCTGCAAAACAGCGCTGCCGGCAAGTCGTGTTGACTACCTGCTGCTATCCGACTCGTCACAGCGCCAGGTCCAGGCTTCCAGCTCCATGCGTTGAATGCCACGGTGATGGTTCTCCATCAGAAAGACACGCCGGTCTTTCAATACCGCCCGGTTGCCGTCGGCTTTTTTGATGGCCTTGAGCAGTTTCTTTTTGGCGTTGTTTTCGATCCAGGCGTCGCTGAACAGCAAGCCCTGCAGTTTGCCGCCGGTTTCTATAGAGACAGTGTCACCGGGCTGGCAGCCGCTGGGGGGCGTTTTCAGGAGTAAGACCTTGTCAGCCTGACTGCTGGCGGCCAGAAGTAGCAATCCGATACTGAGCAGTCTGCGCATAGTGGCTCCTTTTTTGTTGTTATTCACAGGCCCGGCGCGCCTTTTCCACGTTTTCCCGCAGGTGTTGCGGGTTGATGGTGCCGGCGATGATACTGCCGACGCCGGCAGTGCCAAGGATCTTGTTCATGCTTTCCTGTACCGGGTCTTGTCCCTCGCTGCACAGGTGGCCGCTGGCAAAGGCCTTCTTGATAAGAATGCCCTTGTGGTGACTGGCGGCGTGCTCGATGACCGGCACTTCTTCGTCATGGGCCAGGTTGTAGGTGACCATGGCCACGTCTGCTTGTCTGAGGGTGTCGATACCCCCGGCCACTGTCTTGGTGGACATGCCGGTGGCGCGGATCAGGCCCGCCTTCTTCAGATCGTTGAGCGCGTCAAGCGTACCCATGTTGAGAACGTCCAGATCGTTCCCGTCCGAATGCACCAGAACGCAATCCAGGTAGTCGGTGTTCAGCCGCTTGAGACTGCGTTCCACCGAGGCACGCACATGTTGCGGGGAGAAATCGAAGTGGCTGTCGCCGCTGTCATTATCGAATTCCTCGCCCACCTTGGTGACGATAACCCAGTGCTGGCGGTCCCGGAGCAGTTGCCCCAGTCGTTCTTCACTGCGGCCGTAGGCCGGTGCGGTGTCGATCAGGTTCAGGCCTAGGTCCCGGGCCTGGGCCATCAAATCGGTCACTGCCGCGTCATCGGGAATGGTAAAGGCGCCGGGGTATTTCACGCCCTTGTCGCGGCCGATTTTCACTGTGCCCAGACCGAGGGCGCTGACGGTCAATCCTGTGTTGCCCAGCGGGCGCATGAAGGCCATGAAAGCTTCCTTGTTCGTCTTGCCGTAGGAGCGTCGCTGGCGGCAGGACAAAAGCAGTTGAAAGTTCAAAGTTCAAAGGCGCGTCTGACCGCTTCTGCCACGTTGATGCTGTGCTCGCGTACAACAGTAGAACGCGGGCAGAGAGAGTTCAAAGTCTGAAAACCGGCCTCGCGCTTTTAAACTTTCAACTTTGAACTTTTAACTCAACCTATCGCGCCGCCAACGACGCTCGCTCCTACGGAGGGTAATCAAAAACAGCGATGCCAATAGGGCACGCCCATGGGGGCTTTTTCCAGCGTTTCCGGCACCGTTAACGGCTCCCCTGGTTTCAGCCCACTCTCTTCCACCAGCGCCATCACTCTGTCGCCCAGGTCCGGGGCCAGGGTGAGCTTGGTGGGCCAGGCCACGATCAGGTTGTGATCGCGGTGGGCGTAGGCGTTATCCGGTTTTACCAGGGCCTGCTGTTTCGGTTCGGCCCGGGTTACGTTGAGAACGGCGAACTGGGCCTGGCTGAAATCGAGCCAGGGGAACAGGTGTTTCAGTTCGTCGCGGCCAGCGGCCAGTTGTTCCTCATCGCTGCGTTCCACGCCCCGTTCCGCCAGGTCGCCGCCCAGATACCAGACCACCTTGCCGTCCGGGCAGTCGTGGGTGGTGACGGTGAGTACCGGTTTGTTGCTGGTGCCGACACAGTGAGCATAGAGGCGGTGGCCCAGATCGTGTTTCACCAGCAGCATTTTCAGTGGCCGCAGCTGGCTGTGTTCCTCTGGCAGCAGGCGGGCCTGGTGGGCGCCGTCCAGCAGTGCCGGGTTGCCATTGCCGGCGGACAGGATGGTCAACGTCGGCTCGATACGCTGGCCATTGACGGTCACCGCCTTCAATCCTTGCTCTCCCCATTCCAGAGAATCGCGTTCCCTGTCGAAGGCCAGCAGGCGTTCACGTACCGGCGCGGCCAGGGTGTCGATCAGTGATTCGGTGTTGATGACCAGATCATCCAGCTTGTAGACATTGCCCTTGAAGGCCTTGTCCGCCAGCGCTGAGGGGAAATGGTCCCGCTTCAGCTTTTCGATGCGCCCGCGCAGCATCTTGCTGGCGAAGAAGTTGGTCATGCGCGAGGCCACTGAGCCACTGGACCACATGTGCTGGGTGTCGCTGAGTACCTGCAGCTGGCGCAGGTCCACCGGATCGTTGCCGGCCATGGCCGCGCGCCAGCGGTCCGGCATGGCGGCGATGGATTCCGACTCGCTGGACAGGTTGCCGCCCAGGGCATACTTGAGGCCGCCGTGAATAATGCCCTGGCTGGCCAGGGTCTGGTCGCCGCCGAGGGAGTCGGTTTCCAGCAGCAGGCACTGGTAACCGGCCGCGTTGAGCCGGTTGATCAGCCACAGGCCGGCGATGCCGCCGCCGAAGATCAGAATGTCGGGTTTCAGAGGGGAGTTGCTCATGGCTCACCATCGGAGAAAGTTGCCGCTATGCTAGCATAGACGGGCCGGACCTCAGACGTCCGGCGTCCGACGTCCGACACAAGAAACCCTATGCGACCCTTTTACTCTGTCATCTGGTATTTACTGCTTCCTTTTCTGTTCCTGCGGCTGTGGCTGCGGGGGCGGCAGGCGCCGGCCTACCGTCAGCGCTGGAAGGAGCGCATGGCCTGGGGGTATCTCCCCGGTACCCTGAAAAACAGTCTCTGGGTGCACGCGGTGTCGGTGGGGGAAACCCTGGCGGCGGTGCCGATGATCGAGCGGTTGCTGGCGGATTATCCGCAGATGCCGTTGCTGGTGACCACCACCACACCCACCGGTTCAGAGCGGGTGAAAGCCCTGTTCGGCGATCGGGTGACCCATGTGTATTGCCCCTGGGAGCTGCCCACGGCATTGAACCGTTTTCTGCGCGCTTTTGATCCGAAAATGGTGATCGTGCTGGAAACCGAACTGTGGCCCAACCTGTGTGCAGCGGCGAAACGTCACGGTGCCAGATTGATGCTGATGAACGGGCGCCTGTCGGAGAAAAGCTACCGGGGCTACAGCAAGTTTCCCCGCCTGGTGCGGCCGATGATGGCCCGCTTTGATGCCCTGGCCGTGCAGACCCCGGTGGAACGGGAGCGCTATGTGGCCCTGGGGGCCTGGCCGGAACGGGTGCATGCCATCGGCAGCGTGAAATTCGACATGACACTGGACGACACCGTGCGTCAGGGGGCGGACGCCTTGCGCGCGATGATTGGCGAACGCCCGGTATGGATCGCCGCCAGTACCCACCCCGGGGAAGATGAGCCGGTACTGGCGGCGCACAAGGCGTTGCTGGAAACGGCACCGCAGACCTTGCTGGTGCTGGTGCCCCGGCACCCGGAGCGTTTCGACGGCGTCGCCCAGTTGATTCGTCAGCAAGGGCTGGGGCTGGCCCGGCGAAGCAAACAGGACACCGTCACTGCGGACACCCAGGTGTACCTGGCTGATACCATGGGGGAGCTGCTGATGCTGTTTGGGGTGGCGGACGTGGCCTTTGTGGGCGGTTCCCTGGTGCCGGTGGGGGGGCACAATTTGCTGGAACCTGCAGGCTGGGGAAAGCCGGTTGTGACTGGCCCACACCTGCACAACTTCACCGCCATCTCGGGGCTGCTGGATGACGCTGGCGCCCTGACCCTGGTGGAGGATGCGGATGCCCTGGCCATTACCCTGCAGGGCCTGTTCCGTAACCCGGCGCAACGCCAGCATCAGGGACAGGCAGCGGCGGCGGTTGTCGAAGCCAATCGTGGGGCGCTGGAGAAAGGGCTTCAACTGATTAGTGAACAGTTAAAGGGGGTCTTGTAGGAGCCATGCTTGCATGGCGAACCCCGCGAAACGAGGAGAGCACCGCAAGGGGAGAAGGCGTATCCGATTTCTCAAGTGAGATTCGGAGGAATGTTGCAACGCCTTTTCCTCGCTTGGGCTCGGTTCGCCATGCAAGCATGGCTCCTACACTGCTCTTCAGTACCGCGCGTCCGGTACCAGGGCGTCGCTGCGGCCTTCCAGATCCGGCTGGTAGATGTTCAGGGTGTCGGTCTCTGACAGCCACTGGTTGATGGCCGCCAGGTCGCCCTGTTGCAGATCGCCGGTGGTGGATTTCAGGGTCAGGGAATTGATGATGTAGTCGTAACGGGCGTTGGCGTAGTCGCGCTCGGCAGCGAACAGGGCTTGCTGGGCGTTGAGCACATCCACCACGTTACGGGTGCCGACCTCATAGCCTGACTGGGTGGCTTCCAGGGCCGAGCGGGCGGAGCGGATCGCCTGTTTGCGAGCGCTCACGCGCAGGGCATCGGATTCCACCGTGCGGTAGGCGCTGCGAGCCTGCTGGATGATGTCACGCAGGGCCTGCTGGTACTCATAGACGGCCGCATCCGCGCGCAGGGAGGCTTCCTTGCGACGGCTGTTCAGGCCGCCCCCCTGAAACAGGGGCATGGTGACTTCCACCCCGATCTGTTTGGTGTCGCTGTCCGGGTTGACCCCGGTAGAGAAGCCTGTGGCGCTATTATCTTCAGGAATGGAGTTGGCATTCTGGTATTGGGCGACGAATTGAACCTGGGGAAGCTGGGCGCCCAACTGGCGTTTGGCCGTTTTTTCGGTCAATTCGGAATTAAACCGGGCGGCCAGAACCTGGGGGTTTTGGGCGCGGGCCTTGTCGATCCAGTCATTCATGTCCGCCGGTTGCGGGCCCTCAACGGGCAGATCCTCTTTAAGCTCCGAGAGCGTTTCCCAGCGCTGGCCGGTCAGGGTTTCCAGCTGGTCACGGGCGATATCATATTGTTGCTGGGCCACGATCAGATTGACCCGGGTCAGGTCATAGGTGGCCTGGGCCTCCTCCACATCCGTGGCCGGCACCAGTCCCACGTCAAAGCGTTCCTGGGTTTGTTCCAGCTGGCGACCAATGGCTTTTTCTTCAGCCTTGGCCGACACCAGGGTGTCCCAGGCGCGCAGCACGCCGAAGTAGCCCTGGGCCACGCGCAGGACAAAATCCTGCCGGGCCTGCTGGAAATTGGCCTGAGCAATATCGGTGCTCGACTTGGCTTCTTTGTAGCCGTACCAGGCATCCACGCGGAACAATGGCTGCGTCAGTTGTACCGTGGTGGTCTCGGTGCCGAATTCCTGGGTGACGCCCAGATCCTTCAAGTCACGCTCTGTGTCATAGCGGCCATAAGTGGCGGAGACAGTGGGGAACAATGCCGCGCGGCCCTGTACCAGCAGTTGTTGATCCGCGTCCCAGCTCATGCGGGCGGCACGCCAGGTGCCGTCATAGCTCCAGGCGGCGTTGGCGATCTGGACCAGATCGGCGGCGTGAACGGAACTGGCCAGCGAGGTCAGCATGAGAACGAGAATCTTGGTTGGGCTGCGCTTCATTCTGGTGCACTCTTTCCTGGGTGAGTTTGGTCATTATAGTACTGGCTGGTACAGAAAATTGATACGGCTTCTGTCACACCGGCACCGCGGTTGTTTGGCCGATAGGCGCTGGCGTATAGTGTCCGCCATTCCTGTCTTTTCCCAAGTATTCTGGAGGCCGACGTGCCAGACGATCAGCGCCCCGTCACCGCTAGTACCATTGATGAATCCTGCCAGCCTATCGCCGGTTCGCAAAAAATTTATGTCACCGGCTCGCGTCCGGACATTCGTGTCCCGATGCGCGAAATTCGCCAGAGTCAGACCCCGCTGGCAGACGGAAAGTTCGAGGATAACCCGCCTGTCACCGTTTACGATACCTCAGGCCCCTACACCGACCCGAACGTGACCATTGATGTCCGGAAGGGGCTGGCGCCGATTCGTCTGAACTGGATTCAGGAGCGCGATGATACCGAGCAACTGGACGGTTTGACCAGTGTTTACGGCCGCAAACGCGCCAACGACCTGAAAACGGCGGGCCTGCGCTTCGAGCACACCCGCACCCCGCGCCGGGCCAAAGCCGGCAAGAATGTCAGCCAGATGCACTATGCCCGCCAGGGCATCATTACCCCGGAAATGGAGTTTATTGCCATCCGCGAGAACCAGCGGTTGCGTGAACATCGGGAAGCGGGGCTGCCCACCGAACAGCATCCCGGGCAGGATTTCGGTGCCAGCATTCCGGCAGAAATCACCCCGGAATTTGTCCGTGACGAAGTGGCCCGGGGCCGGGCAGTGATTCCGGTGAATATCAATCACCCGGAAATCGAGCCGATGATCATCGGCCGCAATTTCCTCACCAAGATCAACGCCAATATCGGTAACTCGGCGGTGACCTCCTCCATCGAGGAAGAGGTGTCCAAGATGACCTGGGCCACCCGCTGGGGCGGCGACACGGTGATGGACCTGTCCACCGGCGACAATATTCATGAAACCCGTGAATGGATCCTGCGCAACTCGCCGGTGCCCATCGGCACCGTGCCGATCTATCAGGCACTGGAGAAGGTCAACGGCATTGCCGAGGACCTGACCTGGGAAATCTTCCGTGACACCCTGATCGAGCAGGCCGAGCAGGGGGTGAGCTACTTCACCATCCACGCCGGTGTACTGCTGCGTTATGTGCCGATGACCGCCAACCGGGTTACCGGCATCGTTTCCCGTGGTGGCTCGATCATGGCCAAGTGGTGTCTGGCGCATCACAAGGAAAACTTCCTTTACACCCACTTCGAAGACATCTGCGAGATCATGAAGGCCTATGACGTGACCTTCAGTCTTGGCGATGGCTTGCGGCCCGGTTCCATTGCCGATGCCAATGACGAGGCCCAGTTCAGCGAGCTGCGTACTCTGGGTGAGCTGACCAAGATTGCCTGGCAGCACGATGTGCAGGTGATGATCGAGGGCCCCGGTCACGTGCCCATGCACATGATCAAGGCCAATATGGACGAGCAGCTGAAGCACTGTGGCGAAGCGCCGTTCTATACCCTGGGCCCGCTGACGATTGATATCTCCCCTGGCTACGACCATATCTCCAGCGCCATTGGCGCCGCCATGATCGGCTGGTATGGCACGGCCATGCTCTGCTATGTGACGCCCAAAGAGCATCTGGGGCTGCCCAACCGGGAAGATGTGAAAGAGGGCATTATTGCCTACAAGATTGCTGCCCATGCGGCAGACCTGGCCAAGGGGCATCCTGGCGCCCAGTTGCGCGACAATGCCTTGTCCAAGGCCCGTTTCGAGTTCCGCTGGGAAGACCAGTTCAATCTGGGACTGGACCCGGACCGGGCGCGCCAGTTCCACGACGAGACCCTGCCCAAGCAGGCTCACAAGGTGGCGCATTTCTGCTCCATGTGCGGGCCCAAGTTCTGCTCCATGAAGATCAGCCAGGAAGTGCGCGATACCTATGGTGATGGCCGTGCCCAGGTCGCGCAGGCAGAAGCGGGCATGGAAGAAAAATCCCGGGAATTCCGTGAAAAGGGCAGTGCCCTTTATCATGAAGCCAATGAGTGATTTGACGCCGCCGTTTGGCCCCGATGACGTGGAAATCCTGGAGCGGGACACCCCGTTCCAGGGCTTCTTCCGGGTCGACACCCTGACCCTGCGCCACAAGCAATATAACGGTGGCTGGGGCAAGCCGGTGCGCCGGGAATTGTTTGTGCGTCCGCGGGCGTCGGCGGTGCTGCCCTATGACCCCCGCCGGGGTGAAATCCTGCTGGTGGAGCAGTTCCGGGTGGGGGCACTGGAGTGGCGGCAGTCTCCCTGGTGTCTGGAGTTGATCGCCGGCATCGCCGACAAGGACGGGGAAAGCGCCGCCGATCTGATCCGCCGCGAAGCCGTGGAGGAAGCCGGTATTACCCTGGGGGAAATGGAGTCCATTGCCGCCTACATGCCCAGCCCGGGTGGCACCAACGAACGTCTGCAGGTGTTTGTGGGGCATGCGGATCTTGCTGATGCAGGCGGCATCTTTGGTTGCCCGGACGAGGGGGAAGATATTCGTGCGGTGACCGTGCCGGTGGCCGAAATTCCCACCTTGCTGGAATCTGGCCTGGTGGATAACGCGGCATCCCTGATTGCCTTGCAGTGGTTGCTGTTGCACCGCGACCGGCTGGATGCGGCCTGGGAAAGCGCATGAAGCGACGCGACCGCTACCGGCTGGATTTCCGCGCGCTGATGAGTCAGTGCGAGGAAAACTATGCCCGCATGTTACCGCTGATGAATGCCATGGGTGAGCGCGACAGCATGAATGTGGAGCTGGGCCACAGCCACCACACCCATACTTTGCAGATGCGAGTGCTGGAGCGCTCCCCCTACACCACCACCGTGCGCCTGGAAGATCAGGAATTACTGGATGTGCTACCGGCATCGCGGCTGACGGTGCGGCTTTATCACGATGCCCGGCTGGCGGAAGTCACCGAGGCGCGCCCCTTCCGGCGGGTGAATGCCCGCTATGCCTACCCCAACCGCCATATGCACCAGCGTGATGAAAAAGTGCAATGGAACCGCTTTCTGGCCGAGTGGCTGCGTCATGTCCATGATCATGGGCGCGATGGCGGTCAGGACTGGCGCCAGCGAGTGACCGGGAATTCCTGAATGCTGCCGGAATGCGTGCGGCTGTAAAGAATTGCTAACCACTTCCTGATCTGGAACGTCTTTCCTAGAAAAGTGCCATCATCTTGGTTATAAGTGATTGAAGAGTATTGAGGGAATGCTCGGGAGGCGGTGTTTGGCCCCCCAAACGGGAATAATAAATCGAGGACGGGAGCGGGGATCTTGACGCAGCAGTTGCAGCCCCTTCGAGTGGTGCAGTTATCGGACTGCCATCTGTTTGCCGATACGCAAGGCAAGCTGTTGGGTCTGAATACCCAGTTCAGTCTGGAAAAAGTACTGGAACTGATCCGTCGCGAGCAGCCCAGCCCGGACCTGATTCTGGCCACCGGGGATCTCTCCCAGGATGCCTCCTTTGAATCCTACCAGCGACTCGGTCAGGCCCTGTCATCGTTCAGCGCGCCGGTTTACTGGTTGGAAGGCAACCACGACAAACCGGCCCCCATGCTGCAGGCCCTGGATTGTGACCGCGAGCGTATGAGTCCCTGTGTGCTGGAGATCGGCAACTGGACCATTGTCATGCTCGACTCCACCATTCCTGGCGAAGTCCCCGGTGACCTGTTTGACGAAGATCTGAAATTTCTCGATGAGGCCCTGGCCAACGCCCGTGGTGAGCACCTGATGGTCTGCCTGCATCACCATCCGGTGCCCATGGACTGCGCCTGGCTGGACACTCAGGTGGTGGGCAGCGCCGAGCAGTTTTTTGCCGTCATAGACCGCCACCCCCGTGTGCGCGCCATTATCTGGGGTCACGTGCACCAGGAATACGATGACCAACGCAATGGCGTCCGCCTGCTGGCCGTGCCCAGCACCTGTGTGCAGTTCAAACCGAAAAGCGAAGACTTCGCCGTGGACGAGAGCAATCCCGGTTACCGCTGGCTGGACCTGTACCCGGATGGCCGCATTGATACCGCCGTCAGCCGGGTGGAGGGCATTACCTTCGAGGTGGACTTCAGCGTCAAGGGCTACTGATTTAGTTAACAGCGCGCGGACGGCGGTGTTCCGGGCTGGTATGTTGGAGGCCGCGTGCAGATGATGGATGCGGCCTCCTGCGTTTAAAGAGAAAAGACTTGACTGCGCTGACTGGGCGGGCAGCCTTGTTCACTGTTCACTGTTCACTGTTCACTGTTCACTGTTCACTGTTCACTGTTCACTGTTCACTGTTCACTGTTCACTGTTCACTGCTTCATTCTTCGACCTGTTGAATTCCTATGGCTCCAGAAACCTCCCTCATCTACATTCACGGCTTCAACAGCTCGCCGGCGTCCCACAAGGCGGCCCTGTTGCGGCAGGTGTTCGAACGGGCCGGCTGTCCTGAGCGCCTGCATGTGCCTGCGCTCCCGGTGGAACCCAAGGCGGCCATGGCGGAGCTGGATGCGGTGATTGCCGGTGCCGGGCCGGTGGCCTTGCTGGGCTCGTCCCTGGGGGGCTTCTATGCCACCTGGCTGGCCGAGCACCATGATTTGCGGGCGGCAATCGTAAATCCTGCGGTTCGACCCTGGCGACTACTGGACAAATACACAGGTATCCAGCATAACTATCACACCGGCGAAGCCTGGGAATTCAACCCGGCCTGGCTGGACGAGCTGAAGCGGTATGAAGTGCCGGCCATCAGCCAGCCGGAAAACCTGCTTCTGCTCACCCAGACCGGTGACGAAACCCTCGACTGGGAAGACGGCTGGGACTATTACGGAGACTGTCACCGCTATTGCGGCTTGGGTGGCAGCCACGGCTTTGATAACTTTGACGCCTTCATTCCGCTGATACTGCGGTTTTGCGGTGTAAGTCTGACGTCGGATGCCTGAAGTCTGACGCTACAAACTGTTTGTCAGTCGCCCGACGTCTGACCCTGAAAGCAAGATACTCTATGTCCAATACCTATACGTCCGAAAATATTGAAGTGTTGTCGGGCCTCGACCCGGTGCGCAAGCGTCCGGGGATGTACACCGATACCTCCCGCCCCAACCACCTGGCCCAGGAAGTCATCGATAACTCGGTGGATGAAGCCCTGGCCGGCCATGCCAAATCCATCAAGGTCACCCTGCTGAAGGATGGCGGTGTGGAAGTGGAAGACGATGGCCGCGGCATGCCGGTGGATATGCATCCGGTGCAGAAGAAACCGGGTGTGGAAGTGATTCTTTCCACGCTGCATTCCGGCGGCAAGTTCTCCAACAACAATTACCAGTTCAGTGGCGGTCTGCACGGGGTGGGTGTATCCGTAGTGAATGCCCTGTCCACCAAGCTGGAAATCCTGGTCAAACGCGATGGCCAGTTGCACCGGATGGAATTCGGGGACGGCGAAAAGCGCAGCGATCTGGAAGTGATCGACACCGTCGGCAAACGCAACACAGGGACCACCCTGCGTTTCTGGCCGGATGCCAAGTATTTCGACTCGCCGAAAATTTCCGTGTCCCGGCTCAAGCATTTGTTGCGTGCCAAGGCGGTGCTGTGCCCCGGGTTGCTGGTGACCCTGGACAACCAGATCAGCGGTGAGACGGACAGCTGGCAGTTTGCCGATGGCCTGATCGAATACCTGCTGGAATCCGGCCGCGGCTGGGAGCGGGTGCCGGATGAGCCGTTCAACGGCGCCATGAGTGCCGAAACCGAAGCGGTGGACTGGGCGGTGATGTGGTTGCCGGAAGGCGGCGAGCTGGTGCAGGAATCCTATGTGAACCTGATCCCCACTCCCCAGGGCGGTACCCACGTAAACGGGCTGCGTTCCGGGCTGCTGGAGGCCATGCGCGAGTTCTGTGAATTCCGCAACCTGTTACCCCGCGGCGTCAAACTGACTCCGGAAGATATCTGGGACCGGGTTGCCTACGTGCTCAGCGTGAAGATGCAGGACCCGCAATTTGCCGGCCAGACCAAGGAGCGGCTCAGCTCCCGGCAGACCGCTGCGTTTGTGTCCGGCGTGGTCAAGGACGCCTTCTCCCTGTGGCTGAACCAGCACACGGATGAGGCCGAGAAGCTGGCGGACCTGTGCATCAACAATGCCCAGAAGCGTCTGCGTGCTGCCAAGAAAGTGACCCGCAAGAAAGTCACCAGTGGCCCGGCGCTGCCCGGCAAGCTGGCCGACTGTACCAGCGATGACCCTTCCCAGAGTGAAATCTTCCTGGTGGAAGGGGACTCGGCGGGGGGCTCCGCCAAGCAGGCCCGGGATCGGGTATACCAGGCCATCATGCCCCTGCGCGGCAAGATCATGAACACCTGGGAAGTGGATTCTGCGGAAGTATTGGGCAGCCAGGAAATTCACGATATTGCCGTGGCGCTGGGTATCGAGCCGGGCAGCGATGACCTGGGCGGTCTGCGTTACGGCAAAGTGTGCATCCTCGCCGATGCGGATTCCGACGGCCTGCACATCGCCACCCTGATCTGTGCCCTGTTCCTGCGCCACTTTCCGGCGCTGGTGAAGAACGGCCATGTCTTCGTGGCCATGCCGCCGCTCTACCGCATCGATGTGGGCAAGGACGTGTACTACGCCCTGGACAAGGAAGAGCGCGAAGGGGTGCTGGATCGCATCAAGGCGGAAAAGAAACGTGGCAAGGTCAACGTGACACGCTTCAAGGGCCTGGGCGAAATGAACCCGCTGCAACTGCGTGAAACCACCATGGCCCGTGACACCCGTCGGCTGGTGCGCCTGGAAGTGGCCGGCGGTGACGATACCCACCAGCTGATGGATATGCTGCTGAGCAAGAAGCGCGCATCCGATCGCAAAAGCTGGCTGGAAGAGAAGGGCAATCTGGCCGAAGTGTGATGCCTGCGGCAGGTCGGACGTCTGAGGTCGGACGTCTGGCGCAAAAGAATAACCGGTCCTGGCGTTCGACTTCAGACGTCCGACGTCAGATCTGAGCGAATATAGCGAGCAAAAATGGCAGACGAATTTGAAAGTTTTCCCTTAAGGGAATACACGGAAAAAGCGTACCTGGATTATTCCATGTACGTGATTCTCGACCGGGCGTTGCCCAATATCGGTGACGGCCTCAAACCGGTTCAGCGGCGTATTGTTTACGCCATGAGCGAGCTGGGCCTGAAAGCCACTGCCAAGTACAAGAAGTCCGCCCGTACCGTGGGCGACGTGCTGGGTAAGTACCACCCCCATGGCGATTCCGCCTGTTACGAGGCCATGGTGTTGATGGCCCAGCCGTTCAGTTACCGCTATCCGCTGGTGGATGGTCAGGGCAACTGGGGCAGTGCGGACGACCCGAAGTCGTTCGCCGCCATGCGTTATACCGAATCCAAACTGGCCCCCTATGCGGAAGTGCTACTTGCCGAGCTGGGGCAGGGCACGGTGGAATGGGTGCCCAACTTTGACGGCACCATGGACGAGCCCAAGTTGCTGCCCGCTCGTCTGCCCAATGTGTTGCTCAACGGCACCACCGGTATCGCGGTGGGTATGAGTACCGATATTCCGCCGCACAACCTGCGCGAAGTGGCCAACGCCTGTATTCATCTGCTCAAGGATCCGGGCGCGTCCCTGGATGACCTGATGCAGTACATCCAGGGGCCGGACTTCCCCACCGAGGCGGAGGTGATTACTCCCCAGAACGACATCATCCGCATGTATGCGGAAGGCAAGGGCTCACTCAAGCAGCGTGCTGTGTATGAGCGCGAGGAAGGGGATATCGTTATCACCGCCTTGCCCTACCAGGTGTCCGGCGCCAAGGTGCTGGAACAGATTGCTGATCAGATGCAGAAGAAAAAGCTGCCCATGGTCAGCGATCTGCGCGACGAATCGGATCATGAGAATCCCACGCGTCTGGTGATCACGCCGCGCTCCAACCGTGTGGATATTCCCCAGTTGATGAGCCACCTGTTTGCCACCACGGATCTGGAAAAGAATTACCGGGTCAACCTGAACATGATCGGCATCGATGGCCGGCCACAGGTGAAAAGCCTGGACATGATTCTCAACGAGTGGCTGCAGTTCCGCATGGTCACCGTGCGCCGCCGTTTGCAGCACCGTCTCGACAAGGTGCTGGAGCGCCTGCACATCCTCGAAGGCCTGCTGGTAGCCTTCCTCAATATCGATGAAGTGATTCATATCATCCGTACCGAGGATGCACCCAAGCCGGTACTGATGGAGCGCTTCGGTATTACCGATCGCCAGGCGGAAGCCATCCTCGAGCTGAAACTGCGCCATCTGGCCAAGCTGGAGGAAATGAAGATTCGTGGCGAACAGGACGAGCTCAATGAAGAGCGCGAATCCCTGGAAGCCACGCTGGGCTCCATGGCCAAGATGAAGAAACTGGTGGCCAAGGAACTGCAGGAAGACGCGGACAAGTATGGCGACGACCGTCGCTCGCCACTGGTGGAGCGTATTGCGGCGTCTGCCCTGGACGAAACCGACCTGGTCAGTGCCGATCCGGTCACTGTGGTGCTGTCCGAAAAGGGCTGGGTCCGTTCCGCCAAGGGCCATGACGTGGATGTGGTGGGCCTCAGCTACAAGGCCGGCGACAAGTACAAGGCTTCGGCCCAGGGTAAATCCAATCAGCCGGTGTGCTTTATCGACAGCACCGGGCGCAGTTACTCCCTGCCAGCGCATACCCTGCCCAGCGCCCGGGGCCAGGGCGAGCCCCTGTCCGGTCGCGTCAATCCCCCGTCCGGCGCCAGCTTTATGGCGGCGGTGATGGGCAAGGAAAAGGATGCCTATCTGATGAGCACCGATGCCGGTTACGGTTTCGTGGTGCGTTATGGGGATTTGCTGGCCAACAAGAAGGCCGGCAAGACGGTGCTGTCGGTGCCCAAGGGGGCCAAGGTGCTGCCGCCGAAGCCGATTGCCTCCACGGACGATGACCTGATTGCGCTGGTCTCCAACGAGGGACGTCTGCTGGTGTTCCCGGTGAAGGAATTGCCGGAAATGGCACGGGGCAAGGGCAACAAGATGATGTCCATCCCCGGTGCCCGGGTGGCGGATCGGGTGGAGTTCGTGCAGGACATGCAGGTGCTGGGACCGCAGGATGCGCTCACCATCCATGCGGGCAAGCGTCACCTGACCCTCAAGGCCGGCGATCTGGAGCACTACTACGGAGAGCGGGGTCGCCGTGGTGCCAAGCTGCCGCGGGGGTTCCAGAATGTGGACCATATGGCCGTGGAGCGAAAAGGCGAGTAGCACGTTTCCCGGAGAAAAAACGGCACGCCCGACAGCGTGCCGTTTTTTTTGTGCGTCGGTTTTCGGCAGGTCAATGGATCGCGCGGTCGCTTCCCGGGACGGGTCAGCAGACTTGCGTGATGGCGAGAACCGGGTTTAATACCCTCTATGACAGGGAAACGAGTTGGAGTGTCACCATGGCTGCCACGATCACGGGCGTTATTACCGCGCTATTGTTGCTGCTCAATACCCTGATACTGATTGGCCCCATGATGCTGGTGGCGCTACTCAAGGTGATCCTGCCAGGTTCACGAGCCCGCCAGGTTTGCTCCTCGGTGGTCATGGCCATTGCGGAAACCTGGGCCGAAATCTGCAAGGGCATCTTTGCGTTGATGACCCCCACCCAGTGGGAGGTGCGCGGCGTGGAGGAGTTGCGCGGTGACACCTCCTATCTGGTGATCAGTAACCATCAGTCCTGGGTGGATATCCCTGCGCTGATTCAGGCGTTCAATCGCAAGACGCCTTACTTCAAGTTTTTCCTCAAGAAGGAACTGATCTGGGTACCGTTTCTGGGGCTTGCGTTCTGGGCGCTGGATTACCCTTTCATGAAGCGTTACAGCAAGGCGTTCCTGGACAGGAATCCGCATCTGAAGGGCAAGGATCTGGAGATTACCCGTCAGGCCTGTGAAAAATTCCAGGGGATACCGGTGACGGTGGTGAACTTCCTGGAAGGCACTCGCTTTACCGTCGACAAACACCGCAATCAGCAGTCTCCCTATCGGCATTTGCTCAAGCCAAAGGCCGGCGGTGTGGCGTTTGTGCTGGCAGCCCTGGGGGACAATCTGGATGCCCTGTTGGACGTGACCATCCTGTATCCCGAAGGCACACCGCCCGGGTTTTGGGATCTGCTGTGCGGGCGGGTATCACGGGTGGTTATCGATGTGCAGACCCGGGATCTGAATGCGGCCCTGTGGCGCAGTGACTATCAGGAAGACCCGGTGTTCCGGGCGGAAATACAGCAGTGGGTCAGTGAGCTTTGGGCGCAAAAGGATGCGCGTCTGGTGGAAATGGCGGGGGCGGACAATTGTGCCGTGGCACAGACGGGAGAAGCGAGTAACGAGTGACGAGGAGCGAAAGGCATTGCCCGTTTGCGCGGCGGCAAAGGGGCAATGCCAAAGCGAGGGACTATCTCGGCTATCAGTGACCTAGAAGCTCAGTGACGCCGCCAGATAGGGGCCACCCATATCCAGATCCGCGTCCAGATCGCTGACGTCGTCCAGCTCCAGATCCATGTGCTTGTAGCCCAGCTCCACGCCAAGCAGGAAATCCGAACGCCAGCCGATGCGGGCGGTCAGGTCCCGTAGCGTATTGCCGTCGTAGCTGATCGTATCGATCTCGCCACCGACGTAGACGCCTGGGACCGGCAGGTTGAGTCGGCCTGAGGCATGCAGCATGGGCAGGGTTTCATCGAAGTTCTTGGTGGTGCTGACCAGCAGGTTGTCCAGGCTGATGCTGCCCTCGATCTTGCGGACGGTCAGCCCCAGATTCACTTTCAGGGCATTATCCAGCGGCGTGTAGTAGAGGGTGCCGTCGAGGATATCCAGATCAATGTCGGTTTCCACCTTGGTGTTGGCCACAAACAGCTGGCCATTGAACACAAAGGTCCGTTGCAGGCGGTTACTGGCATCATCAGAGAGATCCAGGCTGCGCACCCGCACATTGGGAATCAGCGGCACGGCATGCTCCACGCCCAGATAGAGCACTTGCTGGTTGGCTTCCTCAAAGCCCAGGTCGTCCTGCATATCGATATCTTCGCCACCGGACGCCACCGTGCCTTCAAACTCGGTGTCCCAGCTGTAACCACCGCCATAAACGGCAATGCCCGGTGCCGACCAGGCCAGGGGCGCGGCCAACAGGCCGGCAGCCAGCAGACTGATACGTTTCATGGAAACTCCTGCTTGTGGGTGAAAAGTCAGTATTGCAGGTCTGCAAGGGTGTCACCAAGTCCACAGGGATTCTGGTACCATGCCCACAACAATTACGATTTATTGGCCGGGGCCAGGCAGGTTCGCCCCGGCGCCTGCTGACAGTTACCTATGTTTCTAGATGAAATGCCCGGAAAGTTTCGCTATCCGGCTCCGGAA
>NZ_LWEJ01000243.1:0-85482 GCF_001635525.1 Alcanivorax sp. HI0007 | reverse complement strand
CTGATGCCTTCGGCGCGGCCTTTGGCAATCATCGCTTCCAGTTTCGGGATACGTTGATCAACGGCACTGGCGAACGAGGCATACACGTTCTGTTTCTGGCGCTGCTCGTACTGTTGATACAGCGCCGGATCGGCCAGCTCGGCCGCACTGGGCGGCTCACGCAAATCCGTTGGCGGGGCCAGCGGCGGTGTACGCGGATCGCCATGGCGCATGCTTTCACGCAGGGCCCTCACCGCTTGAGGCGAAGGCATCGGCCCGGCAGCGGCATGGTCAACGCGGGAGGCCCGGGATGGCCGCTGCCGTTCCGCCACGGTGTCAATCATGGGCAACGCCGTGGCCGCTTTTTCCTGCCCTTTCTGCACCGGGACCTCCACCGCCGTGCTGTCATTGGTCACCTCCGGTAGCGGCGCCTGTGCTGTGTTCGGTAACCACCTGGCCATCACCAGGGCCACCGCGCCCAGCAACAGGGCGATGAGCAGCGCTTTCATCACAGCACCGCCGGATTGATTCGCAGTGATGCCTGCTCGGTGACTTCCGCCAGCAGGCTCTGGAAGCGTTGTTGCAACAGCTCCTGAGCCACCGCCCGACCCGCACGGTAGCGCACTGATTCGCTATCCAGGCTCTGGTAGTCAGTGACTTTTTCTTCCACCAGAAACAGTTCCCAGTAGGGGGCACCATCGGCCCCAGGGCTGCGAAACGGGGGGGACACTGCGCCCTCAGGCTGCACAAACGCCAGTGCCCGGGTCCAGTGATCCTGCCGGGATTGCCGATCAATCCAGCCCAGATTACCGCCCTGTTTCCGGTCTGGTGTCACGGAGTAATCCGCGACTGCCTGATCAAATGACAAGCCATCCTGGATCAACGCATACACCCGATCTGCCTGCTGCTGACTACTCACTCGCAGATGCCGTGCACGCACCCGCTCCACACGGATGAATTGTTCCCTGTTCGCCGCGTAGTAATCGGCGATCTGCCCATCGCTCACCTGGGCTGCCAGCTCCCGCAGTTGCGGGTTGTCGTCATGGATGTCCTGCATCAGTCCCATGTCATGCATCAGACTCTCGCGCTGCAGGGCATCATCGATGCTGCGATCCACCGCGGCGATGGCCGCAGAGGACAGGCCGGCCTGTTGCTCAAACCAGTAAAACACGTAGGCCATGGTCAGCTGTTGTTTCACCGCTTCACGCATAAAATCCAGGTTGAGGTTATGCATCTGCACCTTTAACTGGATGTTCTGCCGGCGGTACAGATCCCACAGGGTCAGGGTCTGTTCCGGCTGGTCGTCAGCAAAGCGATAGCGGGCCAGCACATAGTTGCTGGCCGCTTGCTGCTGATCGTCAGTCATGGTGCTGTAAAGCGCCTGCTCCAGGGTCAGCATGGGCGCCAGCGCCTCACGGGAGAGAGCCAGCGGCGCGGTCAGGCTATCCAGGCTGTTGCCCATCCCATCCTCGTTAACCGCTTTGCGCAGGGCATCGGCATAGGCGGTACGAATCAGTTTGAAGCGCTGTTGTTCATGGCGGGTGACAGGGTCATAACCCACCCGCTCGGGATGGGCATGATGGTCATCCCGGGCGTTGGCCACCGCCGCCAGAAGACGGTTTTCCACCAGTCCCTTGAGCACTCGCTCCCGGCTGATATCCGGCTCGCTGCGCCGGGCCGCTGCCACGAACACATCCAGCGTGGCGGAGGGAATCACATCACCATCCACCCGGGCAGCCACGGTGTCGGGCAAGGGTCCCCACTGCTGCCAACCTGCATAGCCGCCCACGGCGACAACTGCCATCACAATGGCCAACATCCATCGGTGCATTGCCATGGAAGTTTTCCTCTAATTTTTCTTATTGCGCGTTCATTAGCCGTAGGGTGCACTGAGCCTAAGCGAACTGCACCGATCTGGCGTTTGGATGGTGCAGTTCGCTTAGGCTCAGTGCACCCTACGGAAAAACACCGGCCCGGTTACGAGCCGGTTCGCGGCATCACGGGTTTACCTGATGGGCCGCGTGGTTCAGCAGATGCACCACCATGGCGATGGCATTGGGAATCACCGTCTGCGCCACCTGCACGCGATCGGAATGGTCGGTGCTGGACAGCACGATACCGCCGTTGCCATAAGCCAAGGCGCCCCCCTCGGTGAGCAGTGGGCGGATATCCGTACCCGTGGGAGACAGCGGCGTAAAATTCTGCAGGGCCTGATCCACCAGGGCGGTGTCATTCAGGTTTTCGCTGTCGTAATAATCCGCCACCCAGGATTCCCAGCCGCTATGGTTCAGGGCCGAGGTGGTCCACACATGGTGGGGCTGCAACAGATCGGTGGTGTGCAATACAAAGCCCAGGGTCTGGGCGGTGGGCTGGCTGAGAAACTGGCTGTACCAGTACTGGCCCAGGTTATCGATGGGCTGGAACGGCATTTCCTCGAAGTCATCGTACATGGACTTGCTGGAATAGCTGCCCTGGCGATAGTTCGCTTCGGTAATCCCGTAGGTGTTGTACTGCGAATCATCCGACCACCACCAGCCACTCATTCCACCGGAACCATCATCCAGGTAATCACCATACAGCCAGGACGCGGCCAGGTTATCGATATCGCCCCAGACCGTGAGCAGGTCATAGTTATAGCCGCCCAGATCATTACCGTGCACGTCGGAACTGCGGGTGTGATTCTGGAAGTGCCAGTAGGAGGTATAGTTCACCAGTGAAGCACCGGCGTTGAATACCGGGGCGTAAACGCAATCACCGGTGACCGCGCCACACAGATAGGTGTCCTGGAAGTCATCCACATCGTAGGCACCCTGGCCAATCACCTCGGCAAACTGCTCCATGGTATAGCCTGCAGCATTGACCCAGGCCTTGAGGCGGTTGTACTCGGTATTGCCCGGGTGGTTTTTCATGTATTCCACCGCATCAATGGCAATGCGCTTGTGGGTAATCTGTTGAAACGCCTGGGCAGGCGCAGAGATAACAACGGCAGCCAGCAGGCCGCAGAGTGCGAGCTTGTTCATGGGTCCCCTCCCAATGCTTATGAAGTTTGTTGTGTTTATTGATCAAACAATAAACACACTGGCCCTGACACCCTAGGACGTAGCCGGACAAAAAATGGACATTTTCTGCCACGAGGATTCACGGGTTGCCAGCGCGGCCTTCAGCCTGCGATGAAGAGATGACGGGAGGGTGTCATCATGAATCTGGGGTGCGCAGGGCCCGATTCAGGATACACTCGCTACCCCATGGGACCGGTGAGACAACGGCTGCGTGGCCTGCAACGCCTTGCTAAGCTTGTTCTGAGCCCGAGAAAATCCGTCTTGGATCACATGTATTGCCCTCCCGGACCCATTACACTCGGCAACACATGGTCAACACTCTTTGATTGCCCGTCACAGCCCTTGGAGCCTTCAGGTTATGGATCGACGTCTGGCCCTTATTCTGCTCATTTTCCTGCCTGCCCTTGCCCAGGCTCAGATCGGGGGTTTTTCCCTGCCCGGCGTCGGCGATCTGGAAAAGCAGATCACCGAAAGCGCCGAAAACAGTGCTGACGGTACCAACACCGACAAGAAACTTCTCGAGCGCACCCTGGAATTGCGCCGGGAAGTGGACAGCAATCAACAAACCATCAAGGATCTGGAAACCTTCGCTCGCCAGGCTGCCACACAGCGGGCCCGACTGAACGCCGAACTGGCCGAGGCTCGCCAGCAACAGGACAAGGACTGGTCCGCACAATACCAGGACCTGTCCCTGCAGGCCCTGGCGGAAAAACTGACCAGCCGGCTGGATGCACTGGAAAAAAACCAGAGTCGGCTGGCGGAAGTGAACAGCGAACTGACCCGGACCCAGACACTGCCCGAGCAGGCCCAGAATGTGATCAGCAAAGCCATGGAGCGTATGGATACCATCCGCTCCCGGCTGAATGAGGGCACCGACGAGAACGGCGAGCCTCTCAGTGAAAAACAGGAGCAGGGGCTCAATATCGAGCTGCGTGCCCTGGAAACCCGCATTGAGCGCTTTAATCAGGAACTGTCCGTTGTCGACAAGAAACAAGATGTCGCCCGTCTGGAACAGCAGCTGTTGCGTACCGAGCAAGCCACCCTGGAAGCCCAACTGGATGCCGTACAGCCCCTGATCCAGCAACGCCGCATCAATCAGCTGCAGGACATGGCCAATGCGCCGGAATCGTCCCTGCCGGAAAGCGTACTGGACAACAAGCGTATCAAGGCTGCCATCGCCGAAAACCAGGCCCTGCGCGAACAGCTTGCCACCACCAGCCAGGCGGTGAACGGCCTGCTACGTGGCGCCATCGACACCAAAACCCAGCTCGACAAGGCCCGCGCCCTGTCCAGCACCGTCAACGACCAGATCCGCCTGCTGGACGGTAGCCTGTTGTTGTCACGGGTGTTGTACCAGCAACAGAAGCGTCTGCCACAAAGTCAGCCGGACATGGACCTGCAGAAAAATATTTCGGATGCCCGTCTGGAGCAATTCGAACTGGAGCAGAAGATCCAGTCCCTGGATAACTCCCCCTTGCCGGAACAGGAAAAACTCAAGGGCGAACTTACCGCGGATATGGAACGCGCCTTTTCAATCCTGCATCGGGAACGTCGGGAACTGTACGACCAGCTCAACCAGGAACTGGGCCGTCAACTGGCCATCCTCACCCGGACCCAGTTGAATCAGGAGCAGCTGAACAAGGTGTCCCGCAGCCTGCACAAGATCATCTCCGAGCAAACCTTCTGGATGCCCAGCACCCAGCCGGTCAGCCTGGAGTGGCTGGGCAAATTGCCCGGCCACATTACCCAGCAACTGCAGGACATGCCCTGGAAAGCCCTCTGGCAAGGCAGCCGGGACTTGGTGACCGGGAAGTGGGGCTGGCTGATTCTGGCCCTGATCCCCGCGGTGACTCTGATACTGCTGCGACCGCGACTGAAAAAGCGTATCGACACCATGAACCAGGATGTGGGGTTCCTGCGCCGCGACAGCCAGCTGCATACGCCGTTAAGCCTGTTCTATACCGTGCTGATATCCTCGCCGGCGCCTATCGCTTTGGGGATTATCGCCGCTGGCCTGTGGCGCCAGCCCAGCACCATCACCAGTGTACTGGGCGCCGCCTTTGCCCAGCTTGCCTTGCTCTGGCTGGTATTCGAAATGCTCTACCGGCTGCTGAAAAGTGGCGGTATCGCCCAGCGTCATTTCCGCTGGGACAACGAGCATAATCAGCATATGCGCCGCCGCCTGGCCCTGACCGGCCTGGCCATTATTCCCATGACTTTCATCATCGCCTTTGGCGACCAATGGCCCGCCCAGCTCAGCAACGATCGCCTGGGACTGGTCATCATGGTAGCCAGCCTGATCGTGGTGATGATCAGCTTGCCCTCAGTGGCACAGAGTTACCCGGGCCGGCATTACAGCCGTACCATGAAGGGCCTGTCCACCGGACTCTGCGCCGCCGCGCCCCTGATCCTCACGGTGCTGATCGGCATCGGCTATTACTACACCTCGGTTCGCCTGGCCGGGCACATGATCTACAGCCTCTACCTGGTGGTTCTGTGGATTCTGCTGGATGCCGTCGCCGTGCGGGGGCTCGCCGTTGCCGCCCAGCGACTGGCCTACCGCCGTGCGGTGACCCAGCGGGAAGCCGACCAGAAGGGCTCGGACACCTCCTCAGCTGCCTCGGAAGCAGTGGAAGTCGAAGAACCGCAGCTGGACCTGAAACAGGTGAACCAGCAGTCCCTGCGCCTGATCCGCCTGGCACTGATTGCCGGTATCGCAGTGCTGGTTTACTGGGTATGGGCCGATGTCTTCCATGCCTTCTCCTACACCGAAAACATCGTGCTCTGGGAAACCGCCGATGCCGCCGGCCAGGCCGGCAGCACCTCGCCCATCAGTCTGGGCGATGTGATGACCGCCTTGATCATTGGTGCGGTCACCTTCCTGCTGGCCAGCAACCTGCCCGGCCTGCTGGAAGTACTGGTGCTGTCACGGATGGACCTGCGCCAGGGCACCAGCTACGCCACCACGACCCTGCTCTCCTACGTAATCGTGGGCGGCGGCATCATCATCACGTTCGGTGCCCTGGGCCTGAGCTGGGACAAGATGCAGTGGCTGGTTGCGGCCCTGGGGGTGGGCCTGGGCTTTGGCCTGCAGGAAATCTTTGCCAACTTTATCTCCGGTATCATCCTGCTGTTCGAGCGCCCCATCCGTATTGGCGACGTGATCACCATCAACAACCTGGACGGCACCGTCAGTCGCATCCGCATCCGCGCCACCACCCTGATTGACTTCGACCGCAAGGAAATCCTGGTGCCCAACAAGGTGTTCGTCACCGAGCGACTGATCAACTGGTCCCTGTCCGACACCGTCACCCGCATCATCATCAAGGTGGGCTTCGCCTACGGCTCCGACCTGCAGAAATGCCGCGACGTTCTCATGCAGGCCGCCCGGGAAAACAAACGGGTGCTACGAGACCCGGAACCGGTGGTGTTCTTCCTCAGCTTCGGTGCCAGCACCCTGGACCACGAACTGCGCGTCCACGTGAATGACATCGGCGACCGCCTGGCCGCCACCGACGAACTCAATCGCCATATCGATGCCCTGTGCAAGGAACACGACATCGAAATCGCCTTCAGCCAGCTGGATATCCATATCCGCAATGGTGATGGCGACAAGCTGTGTATTGAGGGGGAAAAGAAGGAAAAGTCTGTACAGCAAGACGATAAGGGCCAGGCACCCAAAGCCAACGACGGCGAGCATAACGAAAGTAACGACCCTCGCTAAACCCACAGGGCGGAAATACCCAACCGGATATTTTCGCCCTATGGCGCCCCTCCAGCAGTCACGAGAACGAAATAATTACTTCCAGCCCTGCTGCCAGCTCGACGCATCTCTCAGTGCTTTCCAATCAATAGCCTCTGAACGGTTTGATATCACCGCCTCTATCAGGCAGTGAACAACCTCACCCTCTTCATCGAATTCGACTTCAGTCACCAGAAAATGCTTTTCTTTCTTTACTGGCTTGACCGCAGTCCACTTGCTGTGAAGCAACTTTCTGGGATTGATTTTATTCATTGCTACTCTTCAATTGACATCAACGCCGCGCTCAGCCGCTGACAAAAGTGGCGCTTGTTTTGCGGCTTTTTGCAAAACGAGTGACACTTTTGGCAGTCGGTTGCAGCGCCTTGTTAAGCCTACCATCTGGTTGCCAGTTTCCCTCTCCGAGAAACGAACCAACTATTTGTGTAAGTGACAGGCCTAAGTATTCTTGAGCTGCCGACTCGCCTGCATCTTCGTAATTTGCATGATTGCTGAACTTTGCAAAAGCCGAAAAATCCTGAGAAATATTACGAGCAAGAATATGAGCCAAGTTATAGCTAAGCTCCTGACCTTCATCAATTGCCATAAAGCTTTCACCAGACCAAAAAGCTTGGATAGTATTTTCATTCCAATACCTTTGGTGACGCTCAACCATTTCTTTATCAAGGAAAAGGCGATTACCTGAAAGCACATCTTCCATCAGAACAGCTATGCCTTCATTTAGCCATAATGGTATCGGGAGATGAACCAGGCAAGCATGGGTCAGCTCATGAACTGCAATTGGCTCAGCATAATCTATATCTTGAGATGGAAACACAAAATGACCATAGCCTTCATTTATGTACATTCCTGAGCTAAGACCAAACTCTCCCTCATCTGGAAAGAACATACCAACGTATTCATAATACTGGTCAATATCTTGAAAAATTAGAGCTACATGCTTTCCAAAGCCTTCGTCGGAAGCAATTCCATCAAGAGTTTTTAAAATTCGTTTTAAAGTTCTTTCTAAGAATCCAGAGAAAACGTGAATGTATCGATCGCCTTCATTCGACATTATCGAGAAATTAGGCGACTCTTCGATTCTATAGTCATTGCCAAATTCACTGGCGATTGACTCTAACCATTTCTTACATTCTTTAGACCATTCAGAATGCAAGTCTTCAAGACTTAGATCATCTCCAATCCTTTGAGCTATTTCATTCCAATCTGGCTTAATACTCATCGATCTCTCTATTTATTCGGCTTAACAGCGTATTCAATTGCAGATGCGATATATCACTTTGCAATATATCCCCAGCCCCTCCTTTCCCTGAATCTACCCGAAAACTCCTACCAATCAATGCCTTGACCGCGATCCAGGAACCATTCTCAGCTGACTTTTCTTGCACTTGCGTGTTGAACGGGAAATTGAGTGCCGACTTTTCTTGCATCCCCAAATCTGAAAATTCACTTTATCTCAGCAACTTACCAATATCTGTAAGCCATATCCTACATATTCAAATTGCGTGCGGGTGAAAAGCGGGGCGCCAGGTCGTCTGGTGCTTCGGATACAGGCGGCACGGCAAATCACTGATCGCCTTCCCCGGCCACCTATGGCGTGTCATAGGCCCTCGCTTTGCGAGCAAAGCGCCAACGAGGGGGTTACAATCGTCGGCTGCGTCATCTTAACCAGGAGTCCTATGCGTACTTTCGTCCTCCGTGCCCGCGCCGCGTCCACCAACAGCCAGACCCTGATGGATAATGTGGGTGGCGATGCCCATAGCGAGATCCTCGCCCATACCCTGATGAATGCGATCTTCGTGGCACAGTCGCACCGGCCGGATGTGGTGGTGCACCTGGTGCTGGAGAGCACCCAGGATTACTCCCGCACCATTACCTTCGTGGCGGCAGAAATGCGCGATATTGGTGGCTTTCATGAGCAGGCGCTGCTGGCCAAGGTGACACGGGCACTGGATGCCTCTGCCGGCATGGGCAAGGAGCAGATGAAGGCAGTGGAAAGCGGCATTACCGTGCGCACACTGAGCTTTGAGAAGCTGGTGAAGGCGCTGGCCGAGGACGGGCATCAGCTGTACATGATGGACCCCAAGGGCGAGAGTATTCGAGAGCTGGACTTTGCGGAAAAGCCCTGCTTCCTGCTTACCGATCACATCCCCATGCCGAAGAAGAGTTTTAACAGCTTGAAGCGGCTGGGAACGGAGAAGATCAGCCTGGGGCCAACCATGCTGTTTGCGTCCCAGTGTGTGGTATTGATCAATAATGAGCTGGATTTGGCGGGGGTGTAGGAGGAACGGTGGCCCACAATGTAGGAGCACCTCTTGAGGTGCGAACCTTGCGAAGCAAGACCCTTCATTGCAGAGAAGCCCCCTACAGAGGGCGGAGTATTCATTTCGAGGAAGCGGGAGGCCACGGCCAACGCCTTTTCCTCGCTTGGGCTCGGATTCGCACCTCGAGAGGAGCTCCTACAGCGGCTTCGTGAGGCGGGTTTGGGGTTTGGAGTTTTAGTGAGCTATTAATTATTCATTATTAACTATTAATTAACTCTCTAACCAGACTTCTCTGGCCCACTGCCAGATAGAGCTCCATTCCTCATCCTCGTTGACACCCTCGCCCGGTACCCAGAAGACGATCTGGCCGTCCTGGGCGATGGCGTAGAGGCCGTCTGCAGCCTGGCAGACGGGGATCAGCGAACGGGGCATGCCCTGGTCCCAGGCCTGGGCGGCCAGCTCGGGAAGGAAGTTGTGGGCGTAGTCGTCCATGACGGTGGCCGGCTCCAGGCTGCCGCAAAGGATGTCGCCGGTGGTGAGCAGGAATTCCTTGTACTCCCCCGGCAGGGAAATCAGCAGTTGTTCCTCGATTTCCACCAGCCGGTCTTCATCCGGCAGCTCCAGGGCTACCAGAGAGCCCTGGTGGCGTTCGCGCAGCAGGTCGATCAGGTCATCCATTTACAGCGTTCCGGTTGGCATATTCGTTAACCATATCCTGTAGGAGCCATGCTTGCATGGCGAACCCGAAGCTGGAGTTCGCCATGCAAGCATGGCTCCTACGATACAATTTTATTCCTGACGGTGATCCCGACGGAACGGGAACAGAAACTGGTCGACCACGCCTTCCGGCACCTTGGTGCTGGCCCGGGTGCCGTACTCGGCAGCCAGTCGGTTGGGCATGATCAGGGTGCCGAACAGTTTATCGTAGATGGGCAGAAAGGCGGCGTAATTTTTGTCCACGGCCTCGTCTTCCGAGGAGTGGTGCCAGTGATGGAATTCCGGGGTGGCGATCAGCCAGCGGATGCCCGGAAACCGGAAGCGCACATTGGCGTGGATAAAGATCGCGTGGAAGGACACAAACACCAGATAGGCGTACACCGCTGACGGCGAAAAGCCCAGAATGAAGATGGGCAGGTAGCCGACAAAACGGTTGGCGATGATTTCCACCACATGCAGGCGCGAGGAGGCCAGCCAGTCCATCTGGGTGGTGGAATGGTGCACGGCGTGGAATTTCCATAGCCACGGTACTTCGTGGAAGGCCCGGTGAATCCAGTAGCTGCCCAGGTCGATGACGATGAGAATCTCGATGAACTGCAGCCACAGGGGCTGGCTGGCGATGGCCTGTTGGAAGCCAATATCCACCTTGTCGTGGAGCACCACCTGAATGGGGATGATGGTGAAGAAGCTGATCAGCTGCAGGCCCACATGGCTGAACAGGAAGTACTTGATATCCGTAACCCAGCCCCCGCGCAGGGTTTTCTGGTCCGGGTCTTTGGGGAAGGCCCGCTCCAGCGGGATAAACACCAGGGCCAGCACCAGCAGCGTAAGGATAAAATAGTCGAGCCCGGCGTAGAGGCTGCGACCTTCCACCGGCGGCACATCCAGCCGTCCGGAGCCGATCAGCGCGGCCATGCAGGCCAGCACCATGCCGATGATGCCGTAGCGCTTTTCCTGATGACGCAGCACACTGAAAAAGCCACAGACAAAGCCGATACCGATGCCGATGAACAGGGCAATGCGCAGCACCTCGGCGTTGTATAAGGCACGGAATTCCGGGGTGGTCAGCAGCTCCGGGTAGAGGAAACAGAAGCTGCCCAGCAGCGCCAGGACACCCAATCCAATGGACACGGTGGCGGTGATCTTGCCCTGGCCCGGGGTCAGATCCACCTCTTCGTAACGTTCCCGCAAAAAGTCTGTCATTTGTTGTTCTCCTTCTGAGCCAAGGCTGCCCGATGATCCCTTCAGACACCACTACACGCCCGTAACAAGCTGCTACACTGCGCGTTCAAGAAACATAGCTGCAAGCTACAAGCCGCAAGCTACAGCGCGATCACGCAATGGGTTACGGAACAGCATTGAGCCCGCGACCACCCTGCGATAATCGCGGTCGGAGAGCTCACAGTATTCTGCCTGCCTGACCCGCGTTGTAGCTTGCAGCTTGTAGCTTGAAACTGCTCCGCCCCATTATTCACATATTTGGTTATCCATAAAGTATGCCTCTGATTACCCTCCGCGACATTCAGCTCAGTTATGGGCAGCAGCCGCTGCTGGATCACGTCACCCTGTCCATCGACCCGGGGGAACGGCTTTGTCTGATCGGTCGTAACGGGGCCGGCAAGTCCACCCTGATGAAGGTGATTGCCGAGGAGATCCATGCGGATGACGGCCAGATTGAGAAAACCCAGGGGCTGACCGTGGCCCGTCTGGAGCAGGAAGTCCCGGACGATCAGGACCACAGCGTCCATTTCATGGTAGCCGAGGGCCTCGGCGAGCATGGTGCCCTGCTCAGCGAACACGCGGAGCTGGTCCACCATCTCGGCGATGGTGACGACAAGATCCTGGCCCGGTTCGAGCAGCTGAGCAGCGAGATCGAAGCCTGTGGTGCCTGGCAGCTGTCCCAGCGGGTGGACACGGTGCTGTCCAAGCTGAAGCTGGATGGCGACCAGCCCTTTGCCGGCCTGTCCGGGGGCATGAAGCGGCGGGTGCTGCTGGCCCGGGCGCTGGTGCAGGAACCGGATATCCTGCTGCTGGACGAGCCCACCAACCACCTGGATATGGATTCCATCCAGTGGCTGGAAGAGTTCCTGAAGAGCTACGGCGCCACCCTGGTGTTTATCTCCCACGACCGGGCCTTTATCCGCTCCCTGGCCACCCGCATCATCGAGCTGGACCGGGGCAAGCTGACCAGCTGGCCGGGCAGCTATGAGAAGTATCTGAGCGGCAAGCAGGCGGCGCTGGAAGCGGAAGAGCGGGCCAACGCCGAATTCGACAAGAAACTCAGCCAGGAAGAAAAGTGGATACGCCAGGGCATCAAGGCACGCCGTACCCGTAACGAAGGCCGGGTGCGTGCCCTCAAGGCCATGCGCGATGAATTCGCTCAACGCCGCAACCGCACCGGCACCGCCAGCCTGACCATCCAGAGCGGCGACAATTCCGGCAAGGTGGTGGTGGAAGCCGAGCATCTGAATTACAGCGTGGACGGCAAGACCATCGTGCGGGATTTTTCCGTGAACCTGCTGCGTGGGGACAGGGTAGGCATTCTCGGCCCCAACGGCTGTGGCAAGTCCACCCTGATCCGTCTGCTACTGGGCCGACTGGCCCCGGACAGCGGCACCGTGAAGCTGGGCACCCAGCTACAGGTGGCCTATTTCGATCAGTTGCGAGATACCCTCAACGAGGAAAAGAGCGTGATCGACAACGTGGCCGAAGGCTCCGATGTGGTCACCATCAATGGCCAGAACAAGCATGTGATCGGCTATCTGCAGGATTTCCTGTTCGACCCGAGCCGGGTGCGCCAGCCGGTGAAATCCCTGTCCGGCGGGGAGCGCAATCGCCTGTTGCTGGCCAAGCTGTTCACCAATCCCTTCAACCTGCTGGTCCTGGATGAGCCCACCAATGACCTGGACGCAGAAACCCTGGAGCTGCTGGAAGAACAATTGATGAACTACCAGGGCACCCTGCTGCTGGTCAGCCACGACCGGGAGTTCATCGACAATGTGGTGACGTCCACCCTGGTGTTCGAAAACGGCGAGCTCAACAGTTATGTGGGCGGTTATCAGGACTGGTTGCGCCAGCGCCCGGAACCTGTGAAGGGAAAAACCGTCAAATCCGCCAAGCCGGTACTAGAACCGGCTCCGGCAGCACCGAAACGCAAAAAGCTGTCCTACAAGGATCAGCGTGAGCTGGAGCAATTGCCGGAGCGTATTGAACAACTGGAAGCGGCACTGGAGGCGGTACAGGCGCGCATGTCGGACCCGGCCTTCTTCAAGGGTGACCCGGCTGAGATCAGTGCCGCACAACAGCAACAAACCGAGCTGCAGGCGGAACTGGAAACCACCTTCGCTCGCTGGGACGAGCTGGATCAGCTTGGCTGAATCAAGGAGCTTTTGTGTATAAAACGTGGTCTTCGCTGGCTATCACGGCAATCCTGACCCTTTCCGGTCTGGCGACAACGCCAGGCTGGGCCAATGAAGTGGAAGACGAAGAGCGCGCAGTGGAACGCCAACAGGAAAGCGATGGCCTGGCCACTAGCAGCGCGGATACGAACAAAACCGACAATCCCATGGCGGACGCCTCGGACCCGCCGGCGGAGGCCCCCTCTCCCCAGCCCTTGTCCCTGCTCGGAGAACAGGTAGCGCCGGGAAGCTTTGCCACCCTGCACTGGACCCCGGATCAGTCCTTTGCGTCGATTGCCACCCCGGTACCGGTGCTGGTGGCCCATGGCGACAAGCCCGGGCCGCGGTTGTGTCTGACCGCGGCCATCCATGGTGATGAACTGAACGGTATCGAAATGGTGCGCCGTCTCATGTACGAACTGGAACCCGACCAGCTGGCCGGCACGGTGATCGGTGTGCCCATCGTCAACCTGGACGGCTTTCGCAATGGTTCCCGGTATCTGAGCGACCGCCGGGATCTGAACCGCTACTTCCCGGGCAACAAGAAAGGCAGTGCCGCCAGTCGCGTGGCCCACTCCCTGTTCAGCAATATTGTTCGCCACTGCGATTATCTGGTGGACCTGCACACCGGTTCCCAGAAACGGGTCAACCTGCCCCAGCTCCGGGCGGATCTGGACAACCCGGATGTGGTGGCCTTTGCCAAGCACTTTGGCGGCATGACCGTGCTGCATAGCCCCGGTGTCACCGGCATGCTTCGCGACGCGGCAGTGAAAAAAGATATTGTGGCGGTCACCATGGAAGCCGGTGGTCCCAACCGGCTGGAAACCGAAGCTGTGAGCTATGGGGTTCAGGCCATCGATACCCTGCTGGAAAATCTGGGCATGCGGAAGGCCAGTCGTTTCTGGAGCGCCCCGCAACCGGTGTTCTATGAGTCGGAGTGGATTCGTGCTACCCAGGGCGGCATTCTGCTTGCCGAGGTAGAACTGAATCAGAAGGTGAAAAAAGGCCAGGTACTGGGCACCGTCACCGACCCGATCAGCAATACAGGCAGCGCCATCATTGCGCCATATAACGGTCGAGTTCTCGGAATGGCAGTGAACCAGGTAGTTCATGCCGGCTTTGCGGCCTTCCGCATCGGCGAGGAAAAGACCACCGAGGAAGTGGAAGCCAAGGCGGAAAAAGCCACCCAGGAAAAAGAGGAACAGCGCCAGCATGAGGGCGACACTCCGGTTCAGGACACCCCGTCACACGAACCGAACCGGGTTGATGATCTCAGCCAGGCGGAAGAAGAGGAAAGTCATACGGAAGAATGAAACACTGACACCAGAAACAACACGCAAAAAGGCTTCCCGATGGAAGCCTTTTTTGTGGGCGCGATTTCAAACCCGACCCTTCCACTAAACTGACCAACCCCGTTGGAGCCTTGTTCACAAGGCGAACATATCTGCTACCTCTTCGCTTTGCGAGCAAAGCTCCAACGGGACCGGTGAAGCCTTACTGCACCACCAGGTTGTCCCGCATTTTTGCCAGGGTCTTTTCACCAATCCCCTTGATGGCAAGGAGTTGATCTACGCTGGTGAAAGGCCCCTGACTGTCACGCCACTGCACGATGGCTTCCGCGGTTTTCGGGCCTACGCCCTTGAGCTCCTGGAGCTGGGTCACATCCGCGGTATTCAGGTTGATGCGGTTTTCCGTTTCGGTGTTGGCTGCCTCCTTGACTGCTTCGACTTCCACGGCCAGAGCCGGCAGGCTCAGCGCCAGCAGCAGGGACACCACAATCGCTTTCCAAGTTTTCATGGGGATCTCCGTTTTTATTTATTGGAGTCCACACCATAGAAAGTCCGTGGCAGGGAAGTTATCAGCCGGAGGTGACGGATGACGTAAGCGGCTCAGGCAAGGCTCTGTAATATCTCGTCCACGACCGCTGTAGGCTTGGCAGCCTGGGTAATCGGTCGACCGATTACCATATAGTCCACACCCGCATCCCGGGCCTGTAGCGGGGTCAACACGCGGCGCTGGTCGCCGGCGTCGGCGCCTGCAGGCCGGATACCCGGGGTAACGAGCTCAAATTGGCGACCACAGGCATCCTTGAGCATGGCAGCTTCCCGGGCAGAGCACACCACCCCGTCCATGCCAGAACGTTTGGCCAGCTCGGCCAGGCGCTGCACCTGCACGTTGGGCTCGTCCATCACGCCGATTTGCTCCAGATCGGCCCCTTCCATGCTGGTCAGCACGGTCACCGCAATCAGGTGGGGGCGGCTGGCGTGGTTGGCGATGGCATTGGCGGCGGCTTCCATCATCCGCTGGCCGCCGCTGGCATGAACATTGACCATCCACACGCCCAGATCGGCCGCTGCCGCCACGGCACCGGCCACGGTATTGGGGATGTCATGGAATTTCAGGTCGAGAAACACCTCGAACCCTTTGCTGTGCAATCCCTCCACAATGGCCGGGCCACTGCGGGTAAAGATTTCCTTGCCCACCTTGACGCGCACCTTGGCCGGATCCAGCTGATCAGCCATGGCCAGCGCCCGGGCGGCATCGGGGTAGTCCAGGGCGACAATGACAGGGCTGGAGATGGGCATGGCGATTTCCTGAGTGGCGGGTGGGCGTGGGTATGGTAGGCGTTGGGTTAAGCGGGTTCAAGAATTGCCAGGGCACGCTTTGATCGTCATGCAAACGGTTCCTGTAGGAGCTCCACTCGAGGTGCGAACCGAACGTAGCGAGGCAACCCCAGGAAGATCACTCTTTAGCGACCTGTAGAGCCCGGAAATGCCTGATCGCCCTGCGGTCGATTCCGTGCTTCGCACGGTTCGTGCCTCAAGAGGAACTCCTACAGCGGCTTCGTGAGAAATGACGAAGCCCTGGGAACTTCCAAACATTGCCAATCCAATCGAGGGTAGCTCGTAGCCTAGACTTCCTTCACCACCGGCTTGATGGACCCCCAGCGCTTGCAGCTTGGGCAGCGCCATTGCATCAAGGGAGTTTCGAAACCGCAGCGACGGCATTTGTAGAGACTCTTGTCGTTGAGCAATTGCTCGGACAGTTGCTTGAGTACTCCCAGGTGCTCGCGGGCCTCCCCTTCTGCACTGCCGGCCAGGCTCATGTCGATGATCCGGTTGAGCCCACGCACAGAAGGATTCGCTTTCATGTATTCAGCAATGAAATCCGCCGCTTCCTTGTCGCCGTAACGCTCCTTGAGCGCTTCGGAAAGCAGCAGGATGCGGCTGGTGCTGGGTTTTTCGGCACTGTAGTCCGCCAGCATCTGAATAAATTCTTCGTCTTTCTCCTGCTGCTGGTAACAGGTGCGCAGCTTGTCGAGCACTTCATCGAAGAAGTCACTGTCCTGGACCCAGATGCGCTGCAGCCCCTGGATGGCGGCATCCCAATTCTGCTCGCCCATTTCCAGCTCGCCTTCTGCAATGCTGGCTCTTACGCACTGATCATCGAACGACAGGGCCCGGCGCAACATGCGACGGGCTGGATTGATATCGCCGTCACGGCGCAGATTATCCGCCTGTTCACAGCAATACTGGGCCAGTACCGGCCCCAACGACGGGCGGCTTTTGATCAGCCGTTCGCCCATGCTGATGGCATTGACCCAGTCCCGCTCCTGCTCGTACAGGCCCATCAGTTGCTGACAGACTTCATCCTTGGCCTGGCAATCCTGATCCAGCATTTCCAGCAGTACCTGCTCGGCCAGATCGAAGATGCCACTGGCCAGATAATCCTGGGCCAGCTCCAGCTGAATTTCTTCCTGGACCGGGCGGCCATAGTCGCCATGTTCCAGCAGGTGGGTATGGAGCTGGGCCGCCCGGTCGAACTCGCCCCGTTTGCGGAACAGCTTGCCCAGGGCCAGGTGGGTATCCAGGCCCTCCTCACTCACATCCAGGCCCTTGAGCAGCGCCTCAATCCCCTTGTCGGGTTCTTCATTAAGAAAGAAGTTGATGCCGGCCACATAATCCTTGGACAGGGACGCCATGCGCCGACGTTGGCGGCGCTTGCTTTCACGCTTGCCGAGAAAAAAACCGGCCGCAATGGCAACAAAGAACAGTGGCAACAGCCAAAAGGATTCACTCATGAAAACAGGCTCTTGAGGCCACGCAGGCCGATACCGGCCAGCAGTCCCAGGAAAAGACCAATAGCCAGTACACCGATCACCAGCACACCCAGCGAGACCTCCCAGTGCCACTGGTAGAACAGCATATCCAGCATCACCAGGTCACGATTGCTGGTGACAAACAGAAAGGCAAAAAGAAAAACGGCCACAACGGCCAGAATTACCAGAATCCGGTACAGGTTTCGCATCGAAAGGTTCCCTCTTTACTGGCCAGGACGCTGCCAGGCGATAACGGGGTTTAGTTAACCGCAGCCTGATTGCCGCTGGCGCCATTATCAACACCTTCACCACTGTCTTCATGCAGTGAATCGTTAACGCGCTCGCGCAGCTCTTTGCCGGGTTTGAAGTGGGGAACGTATTTGCCGTGCAGCTCGACGCTGGCACCGGTCTTGGGATTGCGTCCCACGCGGGGCGCACGAAAATGGAGGGAAAAACTGCCGAAGCCGCGTATTTCGATACGACCTCCGCCGGCCAGAGAATCGGCCATCTGTTCGATAAGCGTTTTGACTGCCAGCTCCACATCCTTGGGCGACAACTGGTTTTGCCGATCGGCAATCCGCTCAATCAATTCCGACTTGGTTAACGCCATTACAGCCTGCTCCCTGGGCTCCCAGCCCAGTGGGACCGGCACGATGCCGGTCCCCGGGAGGAGCCGTATTATGACTCGTTGCTGCTTTCCATCTGCTTCTTGATCAGGTCACCGATGGTCTTCGGCGCATTGGCGTCCTGCTGTTCAGACAGTCCGTCAATGGCTTCACGCTCGTCGGCCTGGTCCTTCGCTTTGATGGACAAGCTCAGAACACGGTTCTTGCGATCAACGTTGGTGATTTTCGCTTCCACTTCGTCACCGACGTTAAGCACTTCGGTCGCATCGTTAACGCGGTCGCGGCTGATTTCGCTGGCACGCAGGGTACCTTCCACGTTCTCGGCAAGCTCAACGGTGGCTGCTTTCGCGTCTACCGATTTGATCACGCCCTTGACGATTGCGCCCTTGTCATTAGCAGCAACATACTGAGCAAACGGATCGTCTGTCAACTGCTTGATACCCAAGGAAATTCTTTCGCGCTCTGCGTCGATGGACAGAACCACGGTTTCCAGCTCGTCACCCTTGTTGAAGTTACGCACGGCATCTTCGCCCTGCTCTTCCCAGGAAATGTCGGACAGGTGCACCAGACCGTCGATGCCGCCTTCCAGACCGATGAAGATACCGAAGTCAGTGATGGACTTGATCTTGCCGGAAATGCGCTCGCCTTTCTGGTATTTCTGCTCGAAGGCATCCCACGGGTTGGACTGGCACTGCTTGATACCCAGGGAAATACGACGACGGTCCTGATCGATGTCCAGGATCATCACTTCCACTTCGTCGCCGATCTCTACAACCTTGGACGGGTGGATGTTCTTGTTGGTCCAATCCATTTCGGATACGTGAACCAGACCCTCTACACCCTCTTCGATTTCGGCGAAGCAGCCGTAATCGGTCAGGTTGGTCACCTTCGCCTTCACGCGAGTGCCTTCCGGGTACTTGCCCACGATATCGTGCCACGGATCTTCGCCCAGCTGCTTCAGACCCAGGGAGACACGCATCTTCTCGCGGTCGAACTTGAGTACCTTGACGTCGATTTCCTGGCCAACTTCCACGATCTCGCTCGGATGCTTGATGCGCTTCCAGGCCATGTCGGTGATGTGCAGCAGGCCGTCGATGCCACCCAGGTCCACGAACGCACCGTAGTCGGTCAGGTTCTTCACGATACCCTTGACTTCCATGCCTTCCTGGAGGGTTTCCAGCAGCTGCTCACGCTCGGCGCTGTGCTCGGCTTCCATCACGGCACGACGGGAAACCACCACGTTGTTGCGCTTGGGATCCAGCTTGATGACCTTGAAATCCAGCTCTTTGCCTTCCAGGTGCGCCACATCGCGTACCGGACGGATGTCTACCAAGGAGCCCGGCAGGAACGCACGGATCGGGCCGATATCGACAGTGAAGCCACCCTTCACCTTGCCGGAAATCATACCTTTTACGATCTCGTCTTCGTCGAAAGCTTTTTCCAGCTCGCCCCAGACTTCGGCGCGCTTGGCTTTTTCACGGGACAGGCGGGTGAAGCCCATGCCATCGTCGATGGCGTCTACGGCTACATCAACTTCATCGCCTTCAGCGATTTCCAGCTCGCCTGCCTCGTTAATGAATTCTTCGCGGGCAATAATGCCTTCGGATTTCAGGCCTGCGTTAACGGTTACCCAGTCGCTATCGATGGATACAACAGTACCCTTGATGATGGAGCCACGGGCAACGTCCAGGTCCTTAAGGCTTTCTTCAAAGAGATCAGCAAAAGATTCGGTCATGAAATTCACTCTGTATTTAAGTCACATGCCAACCAGCAGACATGGGTTAGTCAACGAAAGCGATCCACCCTCCCCCAGCTGGCTTACTTTTTCAGGGTCGAGCAGATCAACCGCTTTTACACAAAATCAGAATCCCCCCTCGACACGGATTGCCGAAGGAGTTCGATGGCGTGTGTGCTGCCTTACACCAGTTGGCGGGCGGCAGCCTCATCAAGAATCCGGTCGACCACGTCATCAACCGACAGGGTGGTGGAATCTATCACCACGGCATCGTCTGCCGGGCATAGAGGTGCCACCTCACGGTTCATGTCACGGTCATCCCGGGTGCGGATGTCCTCAACGAGGGTCGCGAGGGTAGCACCAAAGCCCTTTTCCTTCAACTGCTCAAAGCGCCGTCTGGCGCGCTCTTCAGCGCTGGCGGTGAGGTAAATCTTGAGGGGGGCGGAGGTAAACACCACGGTGCCCATATCGCGGCCATCAGCCACCAGGCCGGGGGCTTCGGCAAAGGCACGCTGGCGGGCCAGCAGGGCATCACGGACCGGCTGCAGCACGGCAACCTGGCTGGCCAGCTCGCCGACGCTTTCCTGGCGGATGATGTTGGACACATCCTCACCGTCCAGAATCACCGCCGTATCCCCCTGCTGCTCCACAAAACGGACCGGCAGGGACTGGGCCATGGTCACCAGTGCCGCCTCATCATCCAGGGCAACCCCTTGATTTCTCGCGTGATAACCCAGCACCCGGTAGAGGGCACCGGAATCCAGCAGATGCCAGCCAAGACGGGCCGCCACCAGACGGGCCACGGTCCCTTTTCCGGAGGAAACCGGTCCGTCGATGGTCAATACAGCGGTGGACGGAGCAGTCATTTCACCTCCAGGTTCAGGCCCGCGTGGGCTGCCAGCTGGGCAAAGCCCGGGAAGCTGGTCGCCACATTGGCGCAGTCATTGATCGTAATCGGGCCAGAGGCGCGCAGGGACGCCATGGCAAAGCTCATGGCAATGCGGTGATCGCCGTGGGACTGGATCTCGCCGCCAGCAAAGGGGCCACCGCTGATGCGAATGCCGTCCTCGAAGACCTCGTGATCCACGCCCAGCGCGGCCAGACCGTCCGCCATCACCTGGATGCGGTCGGATTCCTTCACCCGCAGCTCTTCCGCCCCCCGCAGGATGGTATCCCCTTCGGCGCAGGCAGCAGCGATGAAGATGGCAGGGAATTCGTCGATGGCCAGCGGAACCAGCTCCTCCGGGATGTCGATGCCCTTGAGCGGTGCGGATTTGACGACGATGTCAGCCACCGGCTCACCGCCGGCATCTCGCTGGTTTTCCAGGCGGATATCCGCCCCCATCAGCTTGAGAATGTCGATCACGCCGGTACGGGTCGGGTTGATGCCCACGTGGGGTAGCGTCAGCTCACTGCCTTCGGCAATGGAGGCGCCCACCAGGAAGAAGGCCGCCGAGGAGATGTCCGCGGGCACCTCCAGCTTGCAGGCGGTGAGTGTGCCACCACCGGTCAACGCGCTGGTAGCGCCGTCGCGGCGCACGTCATAGCCAAAACCACCCAGCATTCGCTCGGTGTGATCGCGGGTGGGGGCCGGCTCGGTGACCGAGGTTTCACCTTCCGCATACAGGCCACCCAGCAGCACGGCGGATTTCACCTGGGCGGAAGCCATGGGCAGGTCGTAATGGATGCCCTTGAGGGGCTGACCACCGCGAATGCGCACCGGCGGCCGGCCTTCGTTACCCGTGGTGATCTGCGCCCCCATGTCACGCAGGGGGCGGGCCACCCGCTCCATGGGGCGTTTGGACAGGGAGGCATCGCCGGTGAGCTCCACATCAAAGGCCTGTCCGGCCAGCAAGCCGGTGAGCAGGCGCATGGAGGTGCCGGAGTTGCCCATGTAGAGCGGTTTGCCCGGTGCCTTGAGACCGTGCAGACCCACCCCGTGAATGGTGACCTGGCCGTTGTGGGGGCCTTCGATAACCACGCCCATATCGCGGAATGCCTGCAGCGTTGCCAGGGCATCCTCGCCTTCCAGAAACCCTTCCACCCGGGTCACGCCCTCGGCCAGGGAGCCGAGCATGATGGAACGGTGGGACATGGATTTGTCGCCGGGTACCCGTACCCGGCCAGTGAGTCGGCCACCCGGCGTCACCACAAAGGTGGGGTTGGCATGCTTGCTATGAGAGGCACTGTGAGTGGTGCTGTCTGTCATGGTTGTGTCGTCACCTGAATGATGGGCGCGGGTATAGGAGGTGCGCTCGTTCATGGCCAAAAAATGGGCCCGGGCCGAATTGGCGCGGGTCATGATGCCCATCAGGGCATCGGAATCATCGTCGCTGACCGCCTGGCGGAAGCGGGAAATACCGTCGCTGAACAGGTCCAGGGACTGCAGCAGCGCGGCCTTGTTCTCACGAAAAATGTCGTGCCACATCAGCGGATCGGAGCTGGCGATACGGGTGAAGTCGCGAAAACCGCCGGCAGCATAGCGGAAGATCTCCGTGGAGTCGCCCTGCCGGGCCAGGGTATCCACCAGCGAAAAGGCCAGTAGATGGGGCAGATGGCTGGTTTCCGCCAGGACCTGATCGTGGTAATCCGGCGCCATCTGCAGCACTTCCGCCCCCATGGCGGTCCAGATTGCCCGCACCCGGGCAGTGGCCGCCGGGTCCGTGGCCTCGGTGGGGGTCAGGATGACCCGGTGGTCCCGGTACAGATCCGCATCGGCAGCACCAACGCCGCTCTTTTCCTTGCCGGCAATGGGGTGACCGGGCACGAAGCGGGAGACATGCTCACCCAGTGACTCACGGGCCGCGGTGATCACATTGCCTTTGACACTGCCACCATCCGTGATGATTGCCGTGCGGGACAGGCCCGGTTTCAGCGCACTCAACACCTTGCCCATGGCCGAAACGGGCGTGGAGACAAACACCAGATCGGCGCCCTTGACCGCTTCAACCAGATCCTGGCTGCCTTCATCGACCACGCCTAGGGCGATTCCGTGCTCCAGGGTGCGCGCCGAGCGGGAACCGGCCACGATGGACCTGGCCAGACCATTCTGGCGGGCAGCCGCCGCAAAGGAGCCGCCGATCAGACCCAGGCCAATAACGGCAATGCGGTTGAAGAGGGGTTCAGACATGACAAACGCCTCCGGTTCGCATTGTAGGAGTACCTCTCGAGGTGCGAACCGAATCTGGCACGGCATGTCGCAAGCAAGTTCGCACCTCAAGAGGTGCTCCTACAGCGGGTATTTCCAACGGTTTGGCGTTACCCATCCGTCATTTCCTTCAACACATGTTTGAGGGCTTGCAAGAAACGCTCGTTCTCGCGGCTGGTGCCCACGGTCACGCGCAGGAAGTTCGGCATGCCGTAGCCTCCCAGAGGACGCACAATCACGCCTTCGCGCAACAACGCCTGGTACACCGGCATGGCGTCGCGGCCACAGTCGAAGGCGATGAAGTTGGCCACCGAGGGAATCTGCTCAAGATGCAGCTTTTGCAAGCCCTCCGCGATTTGCACCAGGCCGCTGGTGTTTTCACTGCGGGAGTTCTCGATGTGATCGTCATCGGACAAGGCGGCTTCGGCTGCCACCATGGCCGGAGTATTGACGTTGAACGGCTGGCGCACCCGGTTCAGCACATCGGCAATCTGCAGATTAGAGACGCCATAACCGATGCGCAGGCCGGCCAGGCCATGAATCTTGGAGAAAGTCCGCGTTACCACCAGGTTCGGGTATTTTTGCAGGCGCTCGATGCCATTCGGGTAGTGGCTTTCTTCCACATATTCGAAGTAGGCCTCGTCCAGCACCACGATCACCCGCTCAGGGATGCGCGACAGGAACTCGTCCAGGGCGTGGGCGTTAAACCAGGTGCCCGTGGGGTTGTTCGGGTTGGCCACGAAAATCACCCGGGTGCGTTCAGTCACCGCCTCGGCCATGGCGGCCAGATCGTGGCCATAGAGATTGGACGGCACTGCCACCGGCCTGGCATTACAGGCCAGGGTCACCAGCGGATACACCGCAAAGGCATACTCGGAAAAAATCGCTTCATCGCCGGGCTGCAGGTAGGCCCGGGCGATCAGGTCCAGCACATCGTTGGAGCCGTTACCCAGGGTCAGCTGACGGGTTTGCACCCCCAGCTTTTCCGCCAACGCCGCCTTCAGGGAAAAACCCGCGCCATCCGGGTACAGGTGCAGCTCATGCAGGTGTTTGAGTGCATGCAGGGCCTTGTGACTGGCGCCCAGAGGGTTTTCGTTGCTGGCCAGTTTGACGATGTCGGTGAGACCCAGCTCCCGTTCCAGCTCCTCGATGGGCTTGCCCGGCTCATAGGGCTTGAGCTGCTGAACGCCACTGTTGGCAAGTTCGATGTAGTCGCAAGTCATGATGACTCCTTTGCCTGCCTGAGCGGCACGCCTGGCGAATTCAATGGGTTCTATCTAACGCTTGGCGCTTGGTGCCATCCACGGGCATCTTCACCAAGCACGCCTCAAAACCACTGTAGGAGCCATGCTTGCATGGCGAATTACCGAAACCTTCGCCATGCGAGCATGGCTCCTACGGTCACACTATCCTGAATACGGGCTACAGCACTGCCTTGGGGTACGAGCCCAGCAGCTTGATGGTGTTGCCGGCTGCTTCCAGCTTGTCCAGCACGGGCTGCAGCTTGCCATCTTCCTTGTGCCCTTCGCAGTCCACGAAGAACACATAACTCCAATTGGACGTCCGCGAGGGCCGGGATTCAAGGCGGGTCAGGTTGATACCTTCATCCCGGAACGGTGCCAGTACCTCATAAAGCAGGCCCGGGCGGTTCTTGCCGCTGATCATCAGGCTGGTCTTGTCGTTGCCGGACGGCGGGGTGTCCTGGCGGCCGATGATGATGAAGCGGGTGGTATTGTCCGGACGATCTTCGATGTTGCGCTGCACCGCTTCCAGGTCATACAGCTCTTCGGCCATTTCCCCGGCAATGGCCAGGGCATTCCACTCGTCCTTCAGGCGTCGGGCCGCTTCCGCGTTGGAGCTGACGGCAATGCGCTCGACCCCCGGCATATGGGCATCCAGCCACTGGCGGCACTGGGCCAGGGTCTGCTGATGGGAGTAGACCCGGGTCACCTTGTCACGGCGGGTGTGTTCACCGGCCAACAGGTGATGGTGGATACGCAGCTCCACTTCGCCACAGATTTTCAGGCTGGAGGTCATGAAGGTGTCCAGGGTGTGGTTGACCACCCCTTCGGTGGAGTTTTCCACCGGCACCACCCCGTAGTGAGCGGCCCCGGCTTCCACTTCCCGGAAAACCTCATCAATGGCACCGAGCGGGACGCTTTCCACCGCATGACCGAAATGCTTGAGCGCCGCCTGCTGGGTAAAGGTGCCTTCCGGCCCCAGAAACGCCACTTTCATGCGCTGTTCCAGTGCCAGGCAGGCGCTCATGATTTCACGGAAAAACCGCGCCATGGTTTCGCCATCCAGCGGCCCCTGGTTGCGCTCTTTGACCCGGCGCAGCACCTGAGCTTCCCGCTCCGGACGGTAGAACACCGGGTTGGGATTCGTGGCGATCTTCACCTCGGCCACCTTGTGAGCCAGGGTGGCACGCTCGTTGAGCAGGTCCTGCAGCCGCTGGTCCAGCTGGTCGATCTGATCACGCAAATTTTCGAGAGATTCGGTCATGGCGGTCCCCGCTCAGCCGTTGCGTTTTTCGAAGTCCGCCATAAAGGCGATCAGCGTATCCACTGCGGCTTCCGGTACCGCATTGTAGATACTGGCGCGCATGCCCCCCACGCTACGGTGGCCCTTCAGGTTCAACAGGCCGGCCTTGTCCGCTTCGCTGAGGAACTGTTTGTCCAGGTTGGCATCGGCCAGCACGAAGGGCACATTCATCCAGCTGCGGCTGATTGTCTCCACCGGGTTGCTGTAGAAGCCACTGTTATCAATAAAACCATACAGCTTTTCGGCCTTGCGCTGGTTGGTTTCTGCCATGTTGGCCACCCCGCCCTGCTTTTTCAGCCACTGGAACACCAGACCGGCCAGATACCAGGCGTAGGTGGGCGGCGTGTTGTACATGCTGCCATTGTCCGCATGGGTCTGATAGTTGAGCATGGCAGGCACATGGGCACCGGCCTTGCCAAGCAGGTCCTTGCGCACGATGACCAGGGTCAGGCCAGCGGGGCCGATATTCTTCTGGGCGCCGGCATAAATGAGCCCGAACCGGTTCACGTCGATGGGCCGGGAAAGGATGGTGGAGCTCATGTCTGCCACCAGCGGGCTGTCACCCACCTCGGGAATAAAGCTGTACTCCAGCCCCCCGATGGTTTCGTTGGGGCAGTAGTGCACATAGGCCGGGTTGGCAGACAGCTGCCAGCTGTCCTGGGGCGGCACGGTGGTGAAATTGGTGTCTTCGCTGCTGGCGGCTACGTTGATGTTGCCGTAGCGGCCCGCTTCCTTGATGGCCTTCTTCGACCACTGCCCGGTGTTGATGTAATCCGCGGTTTGCCCTTCGCCCAGCAGGTTCATGGGCACCATGGCAAATTGTGTGGAGGCACCGCCCTGCAGAAACAGCACGGCGTAATCCTCGCTGATACCCATGAGATCGCGCAGATCCTGCTCCGCCCTTTCGGCAATCTCCACGAACACCTTGTCCCGATGGCTCATTTCCATGATGGACAGGCCCATGCCCTGGTAGTCGAGCATTTCCTGACGGGCCTGCTCCAGAACGTCCGTCGGCAGCGCCGCGGGACCTGCGCAGAAGTTATAGGCGCGGGACATGCATTTTCTCCGTGACTAGATTGAAAGTAGCAAACCGGTTAATCAAAGAAGCCCGGTAACACCGGGCTCGGGTTGTTGCTTAAAGTTTCATACGAAGCCGCTGTAGGAGCGTCGCTCGCGGCGCGATAATGCTTGATGCGAGTAAATCGCGCCGCAAGCGACGCTCCTACAGGTTATTCCTCGGCGTCGTCGGAGGCGTCAGACTCCGGTGCTTCAGAAGTGACATCCCCTTCTTCCAGCACTTCGCCGTCTTCGATGTCTTCCTCGTCGCCTTCCAGCTCGGGGATGGTGGCCAGGCCACACAGTTTCTCGCCCTCGCCCAGACGAATCAGGCGCACGCCCTGGGTGTTACGGCCGGACGTACTGATCTGGTCCACACCGGTACGCACCAGGGTACCCTGGTTGGAAATCAGCATGATGTCCTCGCCACCGAACACCTGGGTGGCACCGACCAGTTCACCGTTACGCTCGTTGATCACCATGGCAATCACACCCTGGCCACCACGACCTTTGGTGGGGTACTCGGTGAGCGGGGTACGCTTGCCGTAGCCATTTTCGGAAGCGGTCAGGATCTGGCCCTCTTCCTGCGGCACGATCAGGGAAATCACGTCCACCCCTTCGGCCAGCTTGATGCCACGCACACCACGAGCCAGACGGCTCATGACGCGCACCTTGGACTGATGGAAACGCACGGCCTTGCCGTTGCGCGCCACCAGCATCACATCTTCATCGCCGTGGGTAATGGCCACATTCACCAGATGTTCGCCTTCCTGCAGCTTCACGGCGATCAGGCCGGAGCTGCGCGGACGGGCAAAGTTGGCCAGGGCAGTACGCTTGACGATGCCGCTGGAGGTGGCCATGAAAATAAACGGACCCGGCACGGTATCGACCACGGCCTCGGCCTCATCGCCGTCTACCGTCTCGTCGATCACCTCATCCGCATCAATCACATCGTCTTCGTCCGCTTCCGGTTCCACGCCGGCGGCTTTCTGCTGACGCACCATTTCCGCGTCCAGACGCAGGATGGCGGTAATGCGTTCGTCATTGCCCAGGGCCGGCAGCAGATTGACGATGGGCTTGCCACGGGACGCGCGCCCACCCTGGGGCAGCTCGAAGGTACGCAACCAGAACACCTTGCCCGCGTCAGTGAACAGCAACAGGGTGTCGTGGGTACCCGCCACCAGCAGGTGCTCCACGTAATCCTCGTCTTTGAGCTGTCCCGCAGACTTGCCGCGTCCACCACGTTTCTGCGCCCGGTAGGTATCGATGGGCTGCATCTTGGCGTAACCCCCGTTGGACAGGGTCACCACCACGGTTTCTTCAGCGATCAGGTCTTCCATGCTCAGATCAAGACGGGACGTGACAATTTCGGAACGGCGCTCGTCGGCATATTCCTCGCGGATCGCTTTCAGCTCGTCACGAATGACCTGCATCAGGCGCTGCGGGTCCGCCAGGATCAGCATCAGCTCGGCAATCTGCTCCAGCAGCTCCTGATAATCACTGATCAGTTTTTCCCGCTCCAGGCCCGTCAGCTTCTGCAGGCGCAGATCCAGGATCGCCTGGGCCTGTTCCGGGCTCAGGTAATACAGGCCCTCACGCAGGCCGTACTGCTCGTCCAGGCCATCCGGACGGGCCGCATTTTCACCACCGGCACGTTCCAGCATTTGCATCACGTCGCCGGGAGTCCAGCCCTTGGCCAACAACTTCTCTTTGGCTTCCGCGCCGCTGGGAGAGCCCTTGATCAGCTCGATCACCGGATCGATGTTGCTCAGAGCGACCGCCAGACCTTCCAGCAGGTGGGCCTTTTCCCGGGCCTTGCGCAGTTCGAATACAGTACGACGGGTCACCACTTCCCGGCGGTGACGGATAAAGGCATCCAGCAATTCGCGCAGGTTCAGGGTCTTCGGCTGGCCATCGACCAATGCCACGGTGTTGATACCGAAAACCGTCTCCATCTGGGTCTGCTGATAGAGATTGTTCAGCACCACTTCCGCGTTTTCGCCACGTCGCAGCTCGATCACGATGCGCATGCCTTCCTTATCGGACTCGTCACGCAGCTCGGTGATGCCTTCGATCTTCTTGTCTTTCACCAGCTCGGCGATCTTCTCGATCAACCGTGCCTTGTTCACCTGATAGGGGATCTCGTGAACAATGATGGCTTCCTTGCCACTCTTGTCAGTCTGTTCGATTTCGGCGCGGGCGCGCATGTACACGCGGCCACGGCCGGTGCGGTAGGCCTGCACAATCCCGGCGCGGCCATTAATGATGCCGGCGGTGGGGAAATCCGGGCCCTTGATGTATTCCATCAGGTCGTCCGGCGTCAGGCTGTCGTCATCGATCAACGCCAGACAGCCATCCACCACTTCGCCCAGGTTATGGGGCGGAATATTGGTGGCCATGCCCACAGCAATACCGGAGGAGCCGTTTACCAGCAGATTGGGCACCCGGGTGGGCATCACATCGGGAATCTTTTCCGTGCCGTCGTAGTTGTCGACGAAATCCACGGTTTCCTTGTCCAGATCGGCCAGCAGTTCGTGGGCGATCTTGGCCATGCGCACTTCGGTGTAACGCATGGCGGCAGCGGAATCCCCGTCAATGGAACCGAAGTTACCCTGGCCGTCCACCAGCATATAGCGCAGGGAAAACGGCTGCGCCATCCGCACGATGGTGTCGTACACGGCGGAGTCACCATGGGGGTGGTATTTACCGATTACGTCACCGACCACACGGGCAGACTTCTTGTAGGGCTTGTTCCAGTCGTTGTTCAGCTCGTGCATGGCGAACAGCACCCGGCGGTGCACCGGCTTGAGGCCGTCGCGCACGTCCGGCAGTGCCCGTCCCACAATCACGCTCATGGCGTAATCCAGGTACGACTGCTTGAGTTCGTCTTCGATGTTGACCGGGGTAACTTCTCTGGCGAGATCCGTCATAGCGATCCTTACTTTCCACAAGTATCGGAAAAGCCCCTGCGGCTTTCCCAAGCCGGCCCCGGATCGGGGCCGATTTCACAGCGTGCCCATGGCACCCTGTGCAGTCTGTTCTTATAGCAGCCCGCTCGCTGCCGACAGCGGCGGACCGGGCGTACATTCCCGCTTCTGGCACGAAGCCCGGAAAAGCCCCGGATGATAGCACACCCGGAGGGCTTCGGCGCCATAGTCAGACGCCATTGATGCAGAGGCGACCAAACAAGGGCAAGAGCGCCTCTGACACGCTATACTGCGGCGAAAATTGCCCCACCCTCTTCAAGGAGTTGTGCATGAGCGACAATCAGGCTGACCTGATCGTCCACGCCCGCTGGATTGCCCCGGTTGCGCAGAATCAGGCGCCCCATGCCGAGGTACTGGAACACCATGCCCTGGTCGTCCGTGATGGCCAGATTGTCGACCTGCTGCCCAGCGCACTGGCCAATGAGAAGTGGCAGGCCGAGACAGTCCAGCGGCTGGACAGTCACCTGCTGATTCCGGGCCTGATCAATGCCCATACCCATGCGGCCATGAACCTGCTGCGTGGCATCGCCGATGACCTGCCGCTGATGACCTGGCTGGAAAAGCATATCTGGCCGGCGGAAGGCCAGTTCGTCAGCGAACAGTTTGTCTTCGACGGCACCCGGCTGGCAGCGGCGGAAATGATCCGCTCCGGTACCACCTGCTTTGCTGATCAGTACTTCTTCCCGGCCAGCGCCGCCCGCGCCACCGTGGAAGCCGGGCTGCGCGCCAGCCTGTTTTGCCCGATCCTGGATTTCCCCACCCCCATGGGCGGCGGCCCGGAGGACTACCTGCGCCTGGCCACCGATGCCATGGACGAGTGGCGCCATGATCCGCGCATCCAGATCGGTTTCGGCCCCCATGCGCCCTATACCGTGTCCGATGGCCCCCTGCAGAAGGTGCTGACCCTGGCCGAGGAACTGGACGTGCCGATGATGATGCACGTGCACGAAACCGCCGGAGAGATCCAGATGGCGGTGGGCAACACCGGTGAGCGGCCACTCACTCGCCTGAAGAATCTGGGCCTGCTGTCGCCGCGCCTGCTGGCGGTGCATATGACCCAGCTTACCGAAGACGAAATTGCGCTGGTGGCAGAAACCGGCACCCAGGTGGTGCACTGTCCGGAATCCAACCTGAAGCTGGCCAGCGGTTTTGCACCGGTGGAAACGTTGCGCAGGGCCGGTGTCAATGTGGCCCTGGGCACCGACGGTGCCGCCAGCAACAACGACCTGGACATGATCGGCGAGGCCCGCACCGCCGCCTTTCTGGGCAAGGGTGTGAGTCTGCAGGCGGATGCCCTGCCCGCCAGCGAGATACTGCAAATGGCTACCCTGAACGGCGCCCGAGCCCTGGGCCGGGACGACCAGCTCGGTTCACTGGAAATTGGCAAGCAGGCGGATATGGTGGCCGTGGATCTGAACCGTCTGGAGACCCAGCCGGTCTATGATCCGGTGGCACAACTGATCTATGCGGCCAGCCGCGATCAGGTAACCCATACCTGGGTTGGAGGCCGTTGCCTGATGGACAACCGCAAACTCACGACCCTGAACGAAGCCGTGATTCTCAAGAATGCCCAGCAGTGGCAGGAAAAAATTGCCGGAGCCAACAGTGACTGAACAACAACCGCAGATTCCCAATGTAGACGCTGGCGAGATCGCCAAATTCAACGCCCTGGCGGAACAGTGGTGGGATCCCAATTCCGAGTTCCGGCCGCTGCATGACATCAATCCGCTGCGATTGAACTACATCGACGAACGCGTCAGCCTGCCCGGCAAGAAAGTCATCGATATCGGCTGCGGTGGCGGCCTGCTTTCCGAGGGCATGGCCCGGCGCGGCGCCGAGGTGACCGGCATTGATATGGGGGAAGCGCCCCTGGCAGTGGCACGCATCCATGCCGAACAGGCCGGCGTGCCCGTGGAATACCGGCAGATTCCCGCGGAGCAGATCGCCCAGGAGCGGCCCGCCCAGTACGACGTGGTGACCTGTCTGGAAATGCTGGAACACGTGCCCGACCCGTCATCCGTGATTCGCGCCTGTGCGGCTCTGGTGAAACCCGGCGGACAGATTTTCTTCAGCACCATCAACCGCAATCCCAAGGCCTTCCTGTTTGCCATCGTCGGTGCCGAATATGTGCTGCGATTGCTGCCTCGCGGTACCCACGAATACGCCAAGCTGATCAAACCCTCGGAGCTGGCGGGCTGGGCCCGGGACGCAGGCCTGGAAGTGAAAGACACCACCGGTATGGTCTACAACCCGCTGACCCAGGTGTACAAGCTGAACCGGGATGTGTCGGTGAACTACCTGATGCACGCTGTCAAAGGCGAATAAATTTCTCCCTGCAGGAGCGCCGCTTGAGGCGCAAAGCGAGTAACGAGGTTCGAGTTGCGAAAAGCAAAACCGGTTGCGCTTTTCGCAACTCGTTACTCGTACCTCGAAACTGTTTTTTCGCGCCTCAAGCGGCGCTCCTACAGGGGGCTGTAGAGAGAATGTATGAACAAGCTTGAAGCCGTTTATTTTGATCTGGACGGTACTTTAATTGATACCGCACCGGATTTTTATACGGTGCTCAATACCCTGCTGAAACAACATGGCCGGCCTGAGGTCAGCTATTCTGCGGTACGCGCCAATGTGTCCAATGGCGCCCGTGCCCTCACCGAACTGGGATTCGGCGTGGGACCCGAGGATGCGGAATTCCCCCCGCTACTGGAGCAACTGCTGGACGCCTACGAACAGCACCTGGCCGTGGACACCTGCCTGTTTCTGGGCATGGCGGAAACCCTGGACTGGCTTGAGGCCAATGGCTTGCCCTGGGGCATTGTCACCAACAAGCCTTCACGGTTCACCGGGCCGGTGCTGGCCGGGCTTGGCCTGGCACAACGTGTCGGCGCGGTCATCTGCCCGGACCATGTCAAACAGCGCAAGCCGGACCCCGAGGGTCTGTTAATGGCGGCCCGGCGGGACGGGGTCAATCCGGCCCATTGCCTCTACGTGGGCGATCACCTGCGTGACATCCAGGCCGGCCAGAATGCCGGCATGGCCACCGCCGTGGCAGCCTTTGGCTATATCGACGCGGACGATGACCCCCACGGCTGGCAGGCGGACTATTATCTGGAACAGGGCAGCGATCTGCTGCCCCTGCTACAAACCATGAACACTGGGAGTACGGCATGAGCGAGCTGTCATCCGTGAATGCACAGGCACTGGCTTACCAGTGCCCTGCCGATGCCTTCAAGGACCGCATCATTCTGGTTACCGGCGCCGGCGCCGGCATTGGGCGCTGCGCCGCCCTGACCCTGGCCCGCCACGGCGCCACTGTCATCCTGCTGGGTCGCACCCCGGAAAAGCTGGAAAAGGTCTATGACGAGATCAAGGCCGCGGGCGGCCCGGAACCGGCCCTGGCGCCAGTCAACCTGGCGGTGGCCCGGCCGGAGGACTTCCAGGAACTGGCGGGACTGTTCGACAAGGAATTCGGCCGCCTGGATGGCATCCTGCATAACGCTTCCGTGCTTGGGGACATCACTCCGCTGGAGCGCTATGGCGTCGGCACCTGGGACTCGGTCATGCAGGTGAATGTAAACAGTGCCTTCTACCTGACCCAGGCCATGTTGCCGCTACTGCGCGCCAGCGACGATGCACGCCTGCTGTTCACCTCCTCCAGCGTGGGGCGTAAGGGGCGGGCCTTCTGGGGCGCCTATGCGGTCTCCAAGGCCGCCACCGAAAACCTGGCCCAGGTCTTCGCCGAGGAGCTGGAAAATACCAGTAACATCCGCGTCAACACCGTCAACCCCGGTGGCACCCGCACGGACATGCGTGCCCAGGCCTACCCGGGCGAGGATCCTCAGACACTGAAAACACCGGACGAGATCATGGCTCCCTACCTGTTCCTGCTGGGCCCGGACAGCCGTGACATCAACGGAAAGTCCATCGACGCGCAGCCTAAGTAACAGGCCGTCCCGTAGGAGCGTCGCTGGCGGCGCGATTGAAGAATTGACGAATCACGAGAAGCGAGTCCCGAAAGGCATAAACTCGACATTCGGGAAGGCCCGGTTTTCGCTTCTCGCAACTCCCACCTCGACACTATGCTACGGGCCACCAGCGACGCTGCTACGGCAAACGTCTTACTCTATGCCGAATACATTTCCTTGCGACCATTGACCGTTTTGCCGTCGCTGGCCGTAACGCGGCCACCCCCTGCGCCAAAGCTCTCCCCTATTCTGCAAGCGCGTGTTAAACGTATTGCTCATAACAAGAATGCGGCACCAGGGAGATCACCATGCGCAGCCCGATTACTCTTTTCTTTCTGCTTGGTCTGTTGTGCTCATCGCTGAGCGCAGCCAATCTGACCCAGGCCCAGAAACAGCAACTCCAGACCCTGTTACCCGGAGTGACGCTGAATGATTCCACTCTGGAAAAACTCGAGGACGTGTTTTACACCAGAGAGATGCCGGTTCGCAGCCGACTAAAAGCCATCAGCCAGATGGTGGGACTGGACCAGATGCCCGCCGGCAGCACGCTGAAACGCACTATCTGTATCTGGGATATTGGCGGTCGCAACGGGCCTGTGTTCAACGCGGCCATGGAACAGCGGGCCCTGGCCGTGGAATACGGCATCAATCTGGACATGGTGCCCTATACCAACGAAACCGTGATGGTCGATGAATTCAAGGCCGGTCGTTGCGATGCTGCCCTTATGAGCGGACTGCGTGCCCGCCAGTTCAACCTGTATAGCGGCAGTGTGGATGCCATCGGCGCCGTGCCTTCCCAGAAGCATATGCAAACCCTGCTTCAGGTACTGTCGCATCCGAGGCAGGCCGGCCATATGGTACAAGGCGACTATGTGGTGATGGGAATCTTCCCGGCGGGCGCCGCGCATATTTTTGTCAACGACAGAAGCATCAGCTCCCTGGCCAAAGCCGCCGGCAAGCGGGTTGCGGTGCTGGATTATGATGAGACCCAGGCGGAAATGGTGGCGGCCATTGGTGCCACGCCGGTGACTACCGATATCGTCAGCGCCCCCAACAAGTTCAACAACGGTCAGATTGATATTCTGCCCGCTCCCCTGGTCGCGTATGAACTTCTGGAACTCTACAAAGGCATGAGCCCGGATGGCGGCGTGGTGGACTATCCGCTGACGCAACTGTCCATGCAGTTGATCGGGCGCCTGGACAAGTTCCCCAATGAAGTGGCACAACTGATTCGTGAAGCCTCCTATGAGGCCTACCCGGAAGTGATCAAACGCATCGAACAGGAAACCCGCCGGGTTCCCGATCGCTGGATGATTGCCATTCCGGACAAGGACAAGCGGGAATACGAAGTGATGATGCAGGATGCCCGCGATGCATTGCGCGCCCAGAAATATTACAGCGCCGACATGCTCAGCCTGCAGCGCAAGATCCGCTGCAAATTCGACCCCGCACGCTCCGAGTGCAGCATCACTGAATAGGTAATGACGCGGCGTCATGTTGGCGCCGCGTACAATTGTCATACAGGCGGTAAAACTTCCCTTCTCTTTCGCATGCTATAAGCATCAAAACGAATGACAAAGGAAACGTCATGGGGAAGTACCGCACATTTTTCGCCGCGCTTGCGGGCTCTGCACTGCTCACTTTCGCCAGCACCAGTCAGGCCCTGACACTGACGCCCAAACAGCAGCAGCATCTGGCCGAGGCACGAGAGGAAATGGGACTGGGCCCGGATGAGATGCTCAAGCGTCACATCTGCTTGTGGGATCTGTCCGGCCGCTCCGGCCCCATTTTCAATGGGGCCACCAACCTGCGCCTGGATTTGCTGCGCTATAAAATTGATATCAGCCTGGAAGCCTTCACCAACGAAGGTGCCATGGTCGCGTCATTGAAAAATGGCCAATGTGACGCCGCCTTGATGAGCGGTTTTCGCGCCCGCCAGTTCAATCGTTTCAGTGGCACCATTGATGCCATCGGCGCTCTGCCTTCACTGAAGCATATGGACATGCTGATGAAGTCTATCGCATTGCCTCAGCTCAGTGAAAACATGGTAAGCAATAAATATCTGACACTGGCCGTCACACCAGCCGGTGCCGCCTACCTGTTTGTCAATGACAACAAGCTGAATTCGCTGGAGCGGGTTGCCGGCAAAAAAATCGCCGTACTGGATTTTGATCCCGGCCAGTCGAAGATGGTTGCCCAGATCGGCGCCACCCCGGTGGCCACCACGCTTGCCACCGCCCCCAACCAGTTCAACAACGGCAGCGTGGACGTATTGCCCGCCCCCCTGGTTGCCTATCAGGTGCTGGAACTTTACAAGGGCATGGAGCCGGACGGCGGCATCGTTGACTACCCCATCGTGCAGCTCACCGCCCAGCTGATTGGCCATACCGATCGTTTCCCGCCGGCGTTCGCCGCCGTCATTCGTGAAGTGGCCGCCGACAGCTTTTCGTCTATCCAGAAGGCACTGGAAAAAGAAGCGGGCAACATCCCCGAAAAATGGTGGATCCAGGTAGACCATAGCGAAAAACAGGAATATGACAGCATGATGCGTGCCGCCCGCATGAAACTCCGGGAAAGCGGGTACTACGACGCCACCATGTTGAGAATCATGAAGCGTATCCGCTGCAAGCTGGACCCCCTTCGCCCGGAGTGCAGCCAGGAGACGGAATAACTCTCACCCAGCCCCCTCAGTTGGCATCGCGGCCAGCCACCCCGGCTGGCCAGCCAGCGACTCACCGGTCACGACTGTCACAATGGGCTATCAATCTGAAGTTGTCGCTTCGGAATCAAACAAGAAAATGCCCATGGAGGCCCCGTGACATTCTTTCGCCATCTGCTCATTCTCCCACTGCTGATTGGCGCTTTCTCCGCCAACGCAGACAACGCCCTGAACCTGACGCCGGCGCAACAGGCCGAACTGGAAAAGTTCGCCCCGGGGGTATCGCTCACCCCGGAACTGGCTGACAAGCTGCGTGCCATTGCCTACGACCAGGACCGCAGCCTGGACGATCGTATCCAGGCCATGCAGAAAGTGGCTGGCTTCAGTATGGGCGAACCCCTCAAACGACGTATTTGCATCTGGGATATTGCCGGCCGTGCCGGACCGATCTACAAGGCCGCCGAAGACCAGCGTACCCGTCTGCTCGAATATGGTGTGGATCTGGATATACAGGCTTACACCAATGAAAGCGTGGTGGCAGAAGATCTGAAAGCCGGCATCTGTGATGCAGCGCTGATGAGCGGTCTGCGTGGCCGCCTGTTCAACAAGTATACCGGCACCATTGATTCCATCGGCGGTCTGCCCAGCGACGAGCACATGAAGATTCTGCTGCAGGTTATGGCCAGCCCGAAATCCGCTGACAAGATGGTCAGCGGTGAATATGTCGTCCTGGGTCTCGCATCTGCCGGCGGCGCCTATGTCTTCGTCAACGACAGGACCATCAACACCCTGGCCAATGCTGCAGGCAAGCGGGTCGCGGTACTGGACTATGACCCCACCCAGGCGGAAATGGTGTCGCAGATCGGCGCCACGCCGGTTGCCTCGGATATCGTCTCTGCCCCGAACAAATTCAACAACGGGGTCGTCGATGTATTGGCAGCGCCGTTGGTGGCCTATGAAATCCTGGAATTGTACAAAGGCATGTCACCGGACGGCGGCATCATCAATTATCCGCTGGCGCAGATCACCATGCAGCTGATTGGTCGCAAGGACAAATTCCCCAATGAAGTGGCCCAGCTGGTGCGCGAAGAGTTCTTCAACAGCTATCACCTGATCAAGGAACGCCTGGACCAGGAAGCGGCCAAGGTGCCCGATCACTGGTGGATCGAAATTCCCGCAGCGGATAAGCGCGAATACGAAACCATGATGCAGGAAGCCCGCCTGACCCTGCGCGAAAAAGGCTACTACGATGCCGAGATGCTGACGCTGCAACGCAAGATTCGCTGCAAACTCAATCCATCGAAAGGGGAATGTGCCAATCCGGTGGAATAAAGGCAGTTGCGAGTGGAAAGTTTAAAGTTGAAACGCGAGCGGGCTCGGAGCTAACCGAAAACCATCGACACCGCACCACTGTGCAGAAACAGAACGGGGAGCCTGGAGGCTCCCCGTTTTGCTTTTCGCTTCTTTTAACTCGTCACTCGACACTTGGGACCGTGAACAGAGCTATAGTTGTTTGGCATGGCCCAAGCTCGCACCTTTCAACTTTGAACTTTGAACTTTCAACTCAGTGCAGTAACCCGCCCGGCATATCATCAATGGCCCCGAACATATCCACACGGTTATCACTGAACATATCCATTTCCGGCGCCAGCACCTGCACATAGCGATCGAAATAAAGGAATTGCTTGAGCAACAGGGCAAATTCGCGCGGGAAGCGAATCCCGTGGCCTTCACCAATCTTCACCAGATCCATGAGCAGGCGATTCACTTCCTTGTCATTGCGATCCGCCTGCACCAGAGCGGACGGGTCAACCTGGCCCAGTGCCCCTTGCAGGCTTTCGATATCCCGTGCCAGGGCGGCCACATCCACTTCCTCGCGGGTCATGCCGATGATCGCCATGGCCTCCGCCATTTGACGGATATCGCCTCGGCCAATGGCGTCAAAGAACTTGGCCATGCCGTCCCAGGCTTCACGGCGAATTCGACCGACAATCCCGAAATCGATGAATCCGACCCGACCATCCTCCAGTAACATCAAATTGCCAGCATGCACATCCGCATGGAAGAAATCGCACAGCATCAGGCTGGAAAACCAGGTATTCAGGGCAGAGATCAGGGTTTCCGCCGGATCATCGGTATATTGCCGCAGGACGTTCATGTCCGTCAGAGGCACCCCGAAGAAGCGCTCCATGGTCAGCACCTTGCCGGTGGTGTGGGTCATGACCGGGTCCGGTGCTACCGCTGACGTGTTGCCGGTATCTCGCAGGAACGCATTGAATGCCTGCAGGTTATGGGCTTCCTTGATGAAGTCGCACTCCTCCAGCATGCCGGCCTGCAACTCCTCGATTACCCCGGAAATGGCAGAGCGGGACAGCCCGGGAGCCAGACGTTCGGTAACCCGGGCCGCAAAGTAGAGGAAATTGAAATCGGTCAGCAGCACATTGCGCACACCGGGGCGCTGAACCTTGATCACCACATCCTGTCCGTTTTTGAGCTTCGCCGCATGAACTTGCGCAATGGACGCACTGGCCAATGGCTTGGGGTCCACGGATTGATATAGCGACTCCAGGGGTTTCCCCAGCTCTTTCTCGACCGTTTCACGGATATAGTGAAACGGCAGTGCCGGGGTACGGTCCAGACAGCGCTGGAATTCCACTACATACTCTTCCGGGAAAATCGATGGGGAACTGGCAATAAACTGGCCCAGCTTGATGTAAGTGGTACCCAGGGATTCAAAGGTAGTACGCAGCAAAGCCGGTACTGGCGGGCGATCGCCGAGCATCCAGTTAAGCCCCTGGCGCCCCACCACCCCGAGGGTTTCCAGGATGCGCAGGCCGCCACGGGCAGTATTCATCGCCAGAGCGACGCCACTTCTCTCGCCCGCCAGCCAGCTTTTCATGTCTTTGATATCGGTATGATCAGTCATAATAAAGTCTTACTTTCCCGGTGGGTGCGCAGCACAACGTTACGTATTCCATCATAAAGCAAATTTATTGTTTGTAATTGCTTGCAGGCTTTTTTGTAATTGCCGCTTGTGCCAATTGGCAGACTTTCGTACCTTTGATCGCGCTAATCCGAGAACAATAACAAGGAGCTTTCGAATGGGTTCTCTGACCTTGACAAAAATGCTACGACATTCCCGTCTGGCCCTGGTAGGGGGCGCCATCATGGCTCTGCAAGGCTGTGGCGTCATCTACAAGACAACCGGGGACGTGCTGATCAGCTTCGGCCGCTCCGAGATGCTTCCCTACATGCTGACCTTCGACGATGTGCGCATGGCCTGTGTCACCGGCGAAGCGCAGACCCCGCTGCTGATGGCATTTGAACGCGTCGGCTCGCATCCCGAGAAGCTGGGCGCCATGGTTTACACCACTGCCGCCACCTGTGCAGAACAAATCGCCATTGACGCCGAGCTCCGCTACATGCGTGGCGTCAAGGATGGCAATGTGAATGAAGCCCAGGACGCACGTATTGAACAGAAACGCTGGTCTGCCATTGCGGCCAAGCGCCAGTACACCGCCTACCAGAACATGAAGACCGCCTTCGGTGAACAGAAAGAAGGCGAATGTCCCAAGCTGAAGACCGACTTCGACGAGCTGGTGTGGATGATCGGCAATATCTCCGGCGTGCAGGCCCTGCTCAATGATGGCGCGTCTGACGGCGCGGTGGGTGTCCCCCGCGATATCGCCGCCAAGGTAGAGCGCAACATGAAGTGCCTGGAGAACGACAAGTGGTGGGGCGTACCCCGTGGTGCCCGTGCCGCAGTCTGGAACCTGCTGCCGATGCTGGCTCCGCCCAACGCCGAGCCGTGGAAGGAACTGGAAGCCTCTGCCAAGGCCGGCTTCGATGGCGGTGTTCGACTGGGTAGCGCCCTTTACGCCATGAGCGCCTTCAGCAAGGGCGATGACGAGCGTATGCGCAAGGCCATCCGTGACTTTGCCGCCAACGACCAGAATCTGGATCCGGAGTACTCCATGATGGATGCCATTGCCGGCTTCATTGTCACGGGTATTTCCGACCGGGAATGGACAGAAAATACCGGTAAGCGCACCCCCATTGGTGGGCTCGGGACATTCTGGGATGACGCCGCCAAATCCGGGCCGGCGATCAATATTGACGATTTGCTGTAAGCCTGTTTGCGGCCCCTTGGGGCCGCTTTGAATTAGATTAAGAAGTAACCAGGAGACATGCCATGCGCTATTTGAAGGCGTTTACCACAGCAGCGACTGCTGCACTTGCACTGACAATCAGCCCCGCCCAGGCCGCCGAGGAGCGGTCCATGTGCGTGTTCGATATCATTGGCGCCAACGGTGATATCTACAACATCATGAAGGACTACAAGACCGCCGCTCTTGGCTGGGGTGTAGACCTGGAGCTGAAGCCCTACACGGATGAGAAAATCGCCGCCGAGGACCTGAAAGCCGGCCAGTGTGATGCTGCCGTCCTGACAGGCATCCGTGGCCGCCAATTCAATAATTATACCGGCAGCCTGGATTCCATCGGGGCCATCCCCTCCTATGACGCCATGCGCACCGTGGTCACTGTTCTGGCCAGCGGCAACCCTTCCATCAACGAGAAGCTGGTTTCCGGCCCCTATGAAGTGGGTGGTATTGCCCCCATGGGTGCGGCCTACCTGTTCGTGAAAGATCGCACCATCGATACCGTGGGCGAGCTCTCCGGCAAATCCATCGCCGTACTGGAATACGACAGCGCCCAGGCCAGCATGGCCTCCCGCGTAGGTATGTCTCCGGTGATGTCTGATATCACCAACTTCTCCGGCCGTTTCAACAACGGTTCCGTGGATATCTGCTTCGCTCCCATTGCGGCCTACTCTGCACTGGAACTGTACAAGGGCATGCAGCCGGATGGTGGCATGATCGATTACGTACTGGGGCAATTGACGGCCCAGGTGATCCTCAAAAAAGATCGCTTCCCGGACGGCTTTGCTGACAGCTCCCGCAAATACATGCTGGGTCAGTTCGATCGCGCCATGACCGTGATCGAGAACGCCAACAACGAAGTCGACAAGAAATGGTGGATCCGCATCCCCGAGGCCGACAAGCTGCGTTATGACGAAATGATGCGCGAGGCGCGTATCGCCCTGACCAACGACGGTGTTTACAGCAAGGACATGATGTCCCTGCTGCGCAAGGTGCGCTGCAAGGAAGAACCTTCCCGCGCCGAATGCGTTAATCCGGTCGAGTAAGCGCAGTACTGACAGCGGGGCCCCAGTGGCCCCGTTTTTCCCTAGCAACCTAATTTCTGTCACCCGGCGTAGCTCTGCCGGGTAGTCAAGGTGTTTACACTGCCATAGAATGCGGAGAACAAGGCCTGAGGGCCCGCGGGTAGCCTTTTCCCCGTAATCCAGGCGGTATAACAATAACCGGGTGCACAATGGACAAAACTTCTTCTATGAAAATGGCAAACCGTTCTGTCGGTGAATGGTTGTCATCGTTACCTACCCTGATTCTCCTTTTGCTGACGGTTTTTCTCGCATCTGGGGAAGTGATTCACTCCCAACTCCTGAAGATTGGCGAAAATACCTGGGAAGGCTATTTCCAGTTGCGGGGGGCCGGCATTCTTCAGGAGCCGACCTGTAACCCGGACGCCAATCTTGACGATCAACTGGAAGCCGCCGTCGCCAGGAAAAAACAACAGATGGCGGACGACCCACTGGCCGGGATGTTCGGCACCGAGGTCAACGAAGACGCTCTGCGCCAATCTCTGGAAGCTTCCCAGCAAATCTGCCGTGAGAAGTGGGCCACCTACAACATGGTCCAGGAGAAGGTCACGCCCGGCGTGATTGCTTTCCGGACCCTGGAAGGCGGCGTAGCAAAGGTGGTCACCTCCCTGGGCCACTACAAACGGTTGCTGCTGTGTATTCTGGTGATTATCTGTGCCGCCACCGCCACCCTGACGCGCCACCATATTTCCCTGCGCCCGGCGCAAACCCGCAAGGACCATTTCGTATCCAGCCTTGGCCAGCTTTCCGCCAACGTGATGCTGCTGATGTCCGCCTGGGTTTATCGTGGCGAGGAAGTGAGCGCCATGGCTGACGGTGTACAGGTGAACCATTTCTACCTGCACCAATTCTGGATTGCCGGCTTTGCCCTGCTCTCCCTGGCCGCCCTCTGGCAGCTGATCAAACCGCCCAAGGATCTTGAGGAAGGTGGCAGCTGGGGCAAGGCCCTGCTGACCATTCCGCTGTACAGCTTCATGTGTATCACTGCCGGCATCCAGTTCGTCAGCCAGGGCTACTACCACGGGATCAGTGTCTACCTGGGCATGATGATGGAACTGTCTACCCTGTTCCTGAGCCTGGCCCTGTACATCTGGATCGGTATGATGCTGCGACAGACCAAGATGGCCCACCTGGTGTTTGATGTACTGCGTCCGTGGAAGATGTCCCCGGAACTGATGTGTTTCGTGGTACTCGCAGTGACCGCGATCCCCACCGCCTACACCGGGGCGTCCGGTATCTTCGTTATCGCGGCCGGTGCCACTATTTACAACGAACTGATCCGTGCCGGCGCACGCAAGCAACTGGCTCTGGCCGCTACCGCCATGTCCGGCTCCATGGGTGTGGTACTGCGTCCTTGTCTGCTGGTCGTGATCATTGCTGCCCTGAACAACTCGGTCACCACCGATGAACTGTTCACCTCCGGCCTGAAGATTTTCGGTCTGTCACTGCTTCTGTTCTTTATCTACAGCCAGTTTGCCCGCACCGAAGCGGCCCGAATCGCGCCTTTCTCCGAGGCCGTACCGGCCAGCATCAAGCGCCTGGTACCGCTGCTGCCGTATGTGATAATCATGGGCACCGTCGTGGTATTCTTCCGTGACCTGCTGGATACCGAACTCAACGAAAACTACGCACCGATCATCCTGCCGGTGATGCTGCTTGCCATTCTCATCTTTGAGAAACTGAGCAATAAATCCGTGCATCTTTTCACCCTCGTATTGGTGCCTCTGCTGGCTTACTCCCTGTACAACCTGGTGGGTATCAATGCCGCGCTGGATGCGGGCAACATCCCCACTGGCACCTCTGCCGAGGACCTTGAGGCCTTGTTCTGGGGCCTGCTGTGGAGAAACTTGCTGCTCGGCGCCGCGGTCGTGCTCTACTACGTGTTGAAACAACCCGAAGAAGATCCCGATTACCGTGAGGAGCCCGGCGTCGGCGACAAGCTGGAAAACTCCCTGCGTTTTGCCACCAATGAAACCACCGGCCACATTGGCGCCCTGCTCATGCTGATGGCACTTTCTGTGAGTGTAGGCGGCATCATCGAGCGCTCCGGTGTGATGGAGAACCTGCCGGAAACCTTCGCCAACGTCTGGCTGGCCATGACCCTGCTGGTAGTCACCATGGTGATCATCGGCATGATCATGGACCCCTACGGGGCGGTGATCCTGGTCAACGCCACCATCGCCCAGATTGCCTTCGACAATGGCATCGCACCATTACACTTCTGGATGATTACCCTGGTGGCCTTCGAACTGGGTTATCTGTCACCGCCGGTGGCATTGAACCACTTGTTAACACGACAAGTGGTGGGTGAGGCCGAAGTAGAGTCCGCCAAGCTCAAGGAAGGCAGCTTCTTCCGTCGCTATGAGAAGTTCCTGCTTCCCATCGCGGTCATGCTGACGGCCCTGCTGCTGGTCTCCTACGTACCGTTGCTGTCCGATACAGTGCACGAGTACATGTTCCAGAAGATCGAGATCGGCGGCTAAACATTACGTCGGTTTCACCTCAAAAAAGGAGCCTTCGGGCTCCTTCTTTTTGTCTGCCTTTTCGAGCCAATTCTGAGTAAGCACCCCCTCCCCCCGTAACCCCTCAGGGATCAGCTGCAATACCGGTTTCCTATCGTCGATGAATAACTGATACTGTAAAGTATCCGGATGAAACAGGGAGATGGCTGATGAATAAAACACAGGGGTCCCGGACTCCCCGTGAAACAGAACCCTTGCCGAAAACGGTCAAACCCGCCCTGCTGTTTCTTCTGTTCCTGGCAGGGGTGGTCGCGACCATGGCGATTGCCGCCTACGCAGTCGACAGAATGATTTACGGGTAAATCCTATGGCAACGGCAATGGACAATCGTCGCTTCCCCCGCACCAGCCGTGAAGAAAACCTGGCGCTAACCTTGCTGCCCAGCCAGTCCGGCTCGCTGGACCCGGCCGATCGCCTGTATTTGTCTACCCACGATATTTCCCTGGCCGGCATCAGTGTCGAGCTTCCTGCTCCAATCAAACCGAACACGGATGTGGAGCTGTGGGTGGCGTTGCTGGAAGACCATGGCACTTACCACCTCTACGGCACCGTCGCCTGGTGTGCGGCCCCGGAAGGCCAGCTGTTGGCGGGGATTGCACTGGATCTGGAACGGGCAGATGGCCGCCTGTGGGCCGCCCACTTCGATGACGACGGTTTCTTCAGTGACTGAATCGCTGTTCCAGCGTGGCAGTCAGTACCAGCAGTTTCGTCCCACCTACCCTCCTTCCCTGTTCCAGTGGCTCGCTAACCAGTGCCCCTGTCGTGATCGTGCGATGGACCTGGGCTGTGGCAGTGGTCAGGCCAGTCGAGGTCTGGAACCCTGGTTTCGGCAAGTAATAGGTGCAGATATCAGCCATCCACAGTTACTGGCTGCCCCACCCTCGTCGAGCCACTATCTGGTCAGCGTGGCCCACCGGCTGCCTCTGGCAGACGCCAGCCTGGACCTGATTACTGTTGCCCAGGCCTACCACTGGTTCGATCAAACCGCCTTTCAGGCAGAGGCGGAGCGCACCTTGCGCCCTGGAGGAGTGTTGGCCCTGATCAGTTATGGGATCTGCGAGGTTGCTGGGCTGGAAGGCATGATCCGGGATTTTCATGACGGCCCGCTGGCTCCCTGGTGGCCTGCGCAGCGGGCCCAGGTGGTTGCCGGCTACCCGGATGCCTCCCTGCCCTGGCCGGCACTGACTTACCCCGGCGACAGCATTACCCTGGACTGGTCCGCCACCGACATGCTCGGCTATCTGGACACCTGGTCCGCTCTCGTTCAGGCCGCCCGGGCCGGGGAGTCCCTGCTGGACGACTTCGCACCGAGATTGAAACAAGCCTGGGGAAAGACACAACGCACAGTACGCTGGCCTCTGCGGGTGCGGGCCTGGCGCAAACAGTGAACAGTCTCAAGCTGCGGTCTGAGACAACGCCATCAAGTCTTTTTCTGCTTTTTCAAAAAAAGGCCGCACCCACTGCGTGGGCGCGGCCTTTTGCCTTTCAGATCAAACCCCGCAAACTCGCGACGCTGTTAACTACTTAGCTGCTTCCGGAAAGTGCTCACCCAACAGTCCAGCCAGGCGGTCCAGCCGTTTGCGGCGGCGGGCCAGGCCGAAGACGTTGAGCAGTCGGGTGGCCCAGGTGAAGGCGGTAACCAGGGTGTCGCCACCGCGACGGGGGATCACATGCACGTGCACGTGGGGCACATGCTGATTGGCTTCACGGCCATCGTTAACCACGATATTGTGCGCCTTCACCGCCAGTCCAGCGCGTTTCTGGGCCATGATGGTACGGCGAGCCAGGTCCATCAGATGATGGGTCAGGCTGCTGTCCAGTTGCTCCAGCAAGGGGGCATGCTCCTTGGGAATCACCAGACAGTGGGCTTCGCGGATCGGGAACAGATCCAGGATCACCATGGCTCGCTCATCCTCATAGACCACACTGGCAGGTAATTTGCCGTCGCGGATCTGGCAGAAAATGCACTCGCTCATTGGGTATCAGCCATGGCGGTCTGTTTGCGACGCTGACGCCACAACTCCAGCACGGCCGCAATCAGCGCCACCACCAGCATAGCCAACAAGGGTCCTCCGGCCCGCCACAGACTGACATCGTCCTGGGCCAGGCCATCAAACAGCGTGACTACCCATGCCGGGGCCCACTCATCGTGCTGGGGCGACACCGACCAGGGGGTCAGCAACAATGCCGTCAGCAGGATACGCAGCGGCACCTTGGCCCAGATTGCCAGCGGTCGGGTGAGCCACCACCAGACAAAAAGCACGCCTACGCAACCCAACAAATAGGCCAACCAGCCCCACATATACGCTTGTGTTGTCACAGTGACTCCCAGTTTGATGCTGACAGAGCGACCCGAAGTGGCGGGTAAAAGACCGCGCCTATTGGCTCAGGTCCATCCTACTCTATCCAATGAATAATATGCTCTTCCCAATCATCTTCGTGCACAAGCTGCTCGGAGACGACCCGCCCGGCGACGCTGATACCCGCCTGCCGGACGGTCCCCACCTCCCCGCTGATCAGCGGATGCCAGTCCGCCAGCGGCTGACCATGAGCCCGTAGCCGGTAGGCGCAGCTGGAAGGCAGCCAGTCCGTGTTGCGGGCCACCGCCTCGGTCACCTGGATGCAATCCGGCACCTTGCGAAAGCGGCTATCGTACACCCGGCACTGGCATTTCTGGCTATCCAGATAACGGCAGGCCAGATTGGTAAAGGCCAGCTCGCCGCTGTCCTCGTCCTGCAGTTTCACCAGACAGCATCGGCCGCAGCCATCACACAGCGCTTCCCACTCGGCTTTCGACAACTCCCCCAGGGGCAGTTCCCAGAAACGTGTGCGCAGACCGTTTTCAGGCATCCGGCCCTGCCGGTTTATCCGGGTGACCGTCGGCCATGAACATGTCTTCATCAGGCGGCGGCGGCATTTGCAGATAGAACCCCTGATCACGGATCTTCTCCATCACCTGCGCCACGTCCGCCCGGGCAAGCGGCCGGTCAGGGGACAGGATCATGTCATTCACATGGATGGGGGTGCCGAATTGCTTGAGCAGCACCTCAGGGAGATCCTTGAGGCCTTTCTGGCGATCCACGAACAGATACATCCCCGCCTTCTTGCGGGTCTTGTAAATCGAGCAAAACAGCTTGCCCTTCAACATCAAAGCAACTCCAGCAGGGGCTTGGTCACAATCTCGTTACGCCAGCCGGTGAGCGGCTCGGGCACCTGGTCCGGGTGACGAATCAGGGATTCCAGCCAGCGACGGCGCATCAGCACATCCGGTTTCATGTTCATGGATTCGGCAATCTCGCCGACCCGTTTACGCAGCATCTTGGCCCGTTTTTTCTGCTGGGCATCCGGCGGCCCCGGCAGGGGCTCTGGTGGCGTGCCACGCCGGCCCGCTTCGAGCAGTTCCAGCAGGGTATCACCATCCCGGCGGATCACCTTGGGGTGCAGACCCAGGTCAGAAAACAGGCCCCGGTCGCTGCGGGAGGAGCGGGCCAGATCCAGTAGCTGGGCATCCTTGAGGACAAACCCCTTGGGCAGGTCCCGCTCCCGTGCCATGCGATCCCGCCAGGGAGTCAGCACCGCCAGCACCGCCAGCGCCTGCCCCTGTAGCAGGCCGGCACCTTTCACATTACGCCAGGCTTTTTCCGGAGCGGTCACCGTCCGTGCCTGTTCGAGCAGACGCTGACACTCTTCCCGCCACCAGCTCTCACGGCCCAGATTCACCAGCCGGTCCCGCAGGATATCGGTCACCTCGGGCAGATATTTCACATCGTCCTCGGCGTAGAGCAACTGCTCCTGACTCAGAGGCCGCTTGAGCCAGTTGGTGCGGGTAGCGCCCTTGGGCAATTCCACCCCGAGCAACATCTGCACCACCTTCTGGTAGCCCAGTTGCATGTCCTCACCGGTGAGAGCAGCAGCGATCTGGGTGTCCTCGATCACCGCCGGGTAATCACCAGTAAAGGCGGCGATGGCTTCCAGATCCTCGGAACAGGCATGCATCACCAGAGGGTGCTGCTGGAACAGGGGCGACAGCGTGGGGCCATTGACCTGCGTCGTGTCGATCAGCCGGATCTGCTCACCATCATGGACCTGAACCAGGGCCAGTTGTGGCCAGAAGGTGCGCTCGCGCATGAATTCCGTGTCCAGGTACAGGGGCGTTGCCGCCGCCAGTCCGGACTGCCAGGTGGAGATGTGGTCGCTGTTGTCGCACCAGAGGTAAGCCATGAAGTCGCCTGAGTCTGAATTGGCGACGATTATACGGGCTCCGGGCAGCCTTTTTCAGCATCGCAGGCCGCCGATTGGCCATTTATCCCCCCTTCGCCATGATAACCGCCGGCAACACTGTGAAAATTTGCACTCAAGGAGCCGATTAACCGTGAAATATCCTGGCCTGCGCTCAATTTCCCGGCGCTTTTCTGCTACGCTTTGCGCCGCACTGAAAACCGCACAGGAATAACCCATGAGCACGAAACTGGTACTGGTCCGCCATGGCCAAAGCGTTTGGAACAAGGAAAACCGTTTCACCGGCTGGAAAGACGTGGATCTCACCGATCAGGGCCGCGAAGAAGCCCGCACGGCTGGCGAATTGCTGAAGGAAGCAGGCTTTGAGTTCGATGTGGCTTACACTTCCGTGCTCAAGCGCGCCATCCGTACCCTGTGGACCATTCTGGACAATATGGACCAGATGTGGATTCCGGTGATCCGCGACTACCGCCTGAACGAACGCCACTATGGCGCCCTGCAGGGCCTGAACAAGGCGGAAACCGCTGCCAAATATGGCGACGAGCAGGTGCATATCTGGCGCCGCAGCTACGATACCCCGCCGCCGAAGATGGAGCGCGACGACGAACGCTATGCCGGCAACTTCCGGGTATACCAGGGCCTCAGCGACAGCGAGATCCCCCTGTCCGAAAGCCTCAAGGACACCGTAGACCGTTTCGTGCCGTACTTCGAAAGCGAGATCAAACCGCAGATCGAGGCCGGCAAGCAGGTGCTGATCTGTGCCCACGGCAACAGCCTTCGGGCACTGGTGAAGTACCTGGGCGACATTTCCGACGAGGAAATCGTCAAGCTCAACATCCCCACCGGCGTGCCGATGGTGTACGAGCTGGATGACAACCTGAAGCCCATCAAGAACTACTACCTGGGCGATGCCGAGGAAGTGGCCAAGGCGGCCGAGGCCGTGGCGAACCAGGGCAAAGCGTAAGTCACACGGCAACGACCTGACGCAAAAGCCCGACCCGGGAAACCGGGTCGGGCTTTTTTGTTTCTGAGGGCAGATCAAAGCCGGACAGGCTCTGACAGTCGAGTGGAAAGTTAAAAGTTCAAAGTTAAAAAGTGCGCGATGGGTTGATTTTGAGCGGCCATGCCCGCGCCATTAGCGTTAATCGCGGGCACACCATTCCTGCCTTTGACAACTTAGTCCGCGTTTCAACTTTAAACTTTGAACTTTCAACTACGCTGCTCAGACGTATCCCGGTCGCTACTCTGATCCTGCCGACCCGCCTCCCAGGCAGAAGCCAGGACGGCATCCTGGTAGGGGTTGCTGGTCACCCACCAGGCCGTCATGCGACCCCGCTCATAGGCCATGTCCACGCTGTCCTCCTCCGAGGCCTCCGGCGCCCGCCAGCGGGCCAGACTACGCTGAACCAGGCTGCTCACATCATGGCTCACCACCAACAGACAGGGCACCAGCAGCAGGCTGACCAGGGTGGCAAACAACACGCCAAACGCCAGGGACACGGCCATGGGAATCAGGAAACGGGCCTGCACACTGGTTTCCAGCATCAGCGGCGCCACCCCGGCAAAGGTGGTCATGGAGGTCAGCATTACGGGCCGCAGGCGGCTGCTGACGCCTTCGATCACCGCATCACGCAGACGCATGCCATGGCTTCGCAAGGTATTGATGGCATCAATCAGCACCAGGTTGTCGTTGACCACCACGCCACTCACCGCGATGACCCCCACCAGCGACCACAATGTCAGGCTGTAACCCAGCAGGAAGTGCCCCATGAAGGCCCCCACCATGCCGAAGGGGATTGCCGCCATCACCAGTAGCGGCTGGCCATAGCCGCCAAACAGCACGGTGAGCAGGAAAAATATGGCAGCCAGGGCAATCAGGTAGCTGATCGACAGATGATCAAGGAAGTCCTGGATCGCCGCCTGCTTGCCGGCCACCGTCCAGCCCGCCTGGGAATCGGCGGACTCCATGGGGGCCAACACCTGTTGCTGCAGTGCCGCCATCACCTGGGCCGGTGACGTCACATGTTCATCTACGAAAGCACTGATGGTGGCACTGCGGCGGCCATCGTAATGGCTGATCATGGCCGGCACCTGGCGTCGCTGCAGGTCGGCCACTGCCGCCAGCACAGTGATCTCCCCATCCGGCAGTTGCACCGGCAACCGTTCCAGGTCACTGATATGGCGACTGTCGCGGCTGGCCAGACGCAACATCACCGGCACTTCCTGATCCTGTTCAAACCAGCGGTCCAGCTCGATACCGTGGAACGCATTGCGGATCTGCAGTCCCAGCTGCTCCACCCGCAGGCCCGCCAGTTTGCCTTCTTCCCGCAGGCCGATATCAACCAGGGTGCGACGGGAAGACAGGTTGTTGGCCACTTCATGGACCCCCTCCATGTTCGCCAGGGCCTGCGCCGTCTGCGCACTCAAACGTTGCAAGGTGGCCAGATCCGGGTGGAACAGATTGACGTGAATATCCGGCTTCACCTGCATCAGGCTGGCATGGAATTTGACCGACAGGGCATCGGCAATGGGGCCGTGCTGCCCCCGCCACAGACTGGCCAGCTCCCGGGGAGACAAGGCGCTGGTATCTCCGCCAATGGCCAGGGTCACCCGTACCCGGAAGCGGGCGCCCGGGTCACGGGCATTGGAGGTTTTCTGGCGCACCCCCTGCTCGGCAAACACCGCGTCCACGGTGACCGGCTGCTGGTCAGCCTGCAATTGCGCTGATAGCTTGCGGGCGGAGCCTTCCAGTGCCTGCACCTCGCGCAGCAGCCGGGCCTCGCCGGTGCCCTGGGGGAACACCACTTCCGCCATCACCCGGTCGCCCTCCACCCGGGAAAACAACACCATGGTCAGCCAGCCGCTGTTGACCAGGGCGCAGCAAAAAATAAACAGCCCTACAAACACCACCACCAGCACATACCGCCAGCGCAGGGCCCGTCGCAGCAGTGGCCGGGCCCGGTATTCCAGCCAGCGATCCAGCCGGCTATTGATGCGCGTAGAGAGTTGCTCGGACTTTCGCCAGATCCCCCGGGCGGGGCGGTCATAGCTGAGATGAGAGGGCAAAATCCACAGGGACTCCACCAACGACAGCACCAGAATGGCCATGGACACAATGGGGATCACCCGCATCAGCGCCCCTTCCGGGCCAGGCAGGAACAGCAGCGGCGCAAAGGCAATCAGGGTGGTCAGCACCGCAAACAGGATCGGTCGCGACACCCGCTGGGCACCGGCAATGGCGGCCTCCTGACCGGCCATGCCATCCTGGCGGCGCTGGTGATCAATACTCTCGCCGACGATCACCGCATCGTCGACCACAATGCCCAGCACCAGGATAAAGGCGAACAGGGAGATGGTGTTGAAGGATTCGCCCAGCACCGGCAGCAAGGCACAGGCACCCAGCATGCAGACCGGAATCCCCAGCGCCACCCAGCCAGCCAGACGCAGGGTGAGAAACACCCCCAGCATCAAGGTCAGCAACACCAGCCCCTGCAGCGCATTGCGCCACAACAGATGGGAGCGTTCGCGAAACTGGGCCGCATCGTCACTCCACACCTGCAAGGCGACGCCCGGCGGTAACTGCGCCTGCTGCAGATAGCCGCTCACCGCCCCGGCCACGTCCAGCACGTTCTGGTCGCCGACCCGGTAGACATCCAGCGCTACCGCCGGCCGGCCGTCCAGCCAGGCGGCCTGACTGTCTCGGGAGAAACCATCCTCAATGCGGGCCACGTCGCCGAGACGCAACAGATCGCCCTGCTCGGACTGGCGAATCACCAACTGTTGGTAGGCGCTGGCCTCTCCCGGTTGCTGGCCGGTCTGTAGCAGCCAGTCACCCCGGTCGCTGCGCAACAGCCCTCCGGCAACCCGCTCCACGCTTTCACGGGCGGCGGCGGCCATACCTTCCAGGGTGAGCTGATAGCGGTACAGATCATCCCGGGCCACGGTCAGCGCCATTTCCCGTTCCGGCAGGTTTTCGATATCCACACTGGATACCGCATCATGATTGAGCAGCTGCCGGCGCACCTGATGAGCCAGTTGATAGAGATCCTGGCGGGACAGGCTGCCACTGAGCAGCAGCCGCACCACCCGGTTTCGTACAATCAGTTCCTGCACCCGGGGGCGCTCGGCGTCGCCGGGCAAGGTATCAAGGGCTTCCAGGCGAGTGCGGATCTGCTCCAGCACGGCGCGGGTATCGTGCCCCTTGAGCACATCCAGCTGCACCGAACACAACCCCTCCCGGGCTTCACTGATCAGTTCGGTGCCCCCTTCCACATCGTCGATGGCGGTTTCCACTGGCGTGCAGACCAGGGCCTCCACACTTTCCGGTGTGGCCTGGGGCCAGGCCACATAGATACCGATTCGGTCCAGCGGCACGTTGGGCAGGGTTTCCTGGCGGGTGTGGGGGATGGCCATCAGGCCGGCCAACAGCAGGGTGATCATCAGCAGGTTGGCCACCGCGCTGTTGCGGGCGAACCAGGCAATACTGCGGTTCACAGCGCTGTCTCAGTGGCAGAACGATCCGCCAGTCCGCTGGCAGGAGGACGGGGGTCGATACGCATGCCCTCCAGCAGCTGCAAGTCTCCGGCCAGCACCACCCGGGAGGAAGCGGTCACACCGTCGTGCAGATACAGGGAGTCATCATCGTGGTGCAGTATCGCCACGGATTGACGTCGCAACCGCTTGTCCTCATCCAGAACCCAGACAGCGTTCTCGCCAGCCTGGGCTGCCCGGGGCAGCACCGCCACATTTTTCGTCGGCGCGCCGCGCAGCTCCGCCTGCACCAGCACCCCGGGCTCCAAGGGCAAGCCGTCCTCGCTATTGGTGACCTGAACGATCAGGTGCATCATGCGGTTCTTGTTCAGGCCACCTTCGCGGCGCACCACCCTGCCCGACCACTGGCCGTCCCGGCCGGCAAAGCGGCCACGCAAGGTAACGTTCACCGGCTCCAGGGTGCCTTCATCACCGGGCATGATGCCCAGCAGTGCCAGCCACTCATCGCGAACCGGCAGCCGTACCTCCACCTGATCTTCCTGATACAAGCGAGCCAGAATGCTGCCGGCCTGTATCTGTTGTCCGGCCATGACCTGGACGGCTTTCAGGCGACCACTGATCGGCGCCACCAGCTCCGTCTGTTCCTGATTCCGTTGGGCCTGGCGCAAGCCGGCACGGGCCGAGGCAAGACGGCTGTTGGCTTCGTCCAGTTGCGGTTCAAAGCGACCCAGCGCCGAGGAACGCTTGGCGGATCCCGAGACCCGTGCCCGCGCCCGGGTTTCCTCCAGATGCAGCCGCGCCGCATGGACGGCGTTCTGCTGGGCAGTAACGTCCAGCGCAAAGGGCTCCGGATCCAGCTTCAGTAATACCTCGCCGGCCGTCACCCGCCCCCCGTCTGCCAGTAGCGGCGATACTTCCTGCACCCGGCCGGACACTTCCAGACTCAGCGGCAATTCATGACGGGCACGCACCAGTCCTTGACTGTGCACCGGAATGACCACGTCCTTCCATTCCACTTGCCAGGTGTCCAGAGCCAGAATCGTCTCTTCGCTTTTCACCGCCGGCGGTGACGGCGGCACCAGATACAGGGCCGCCACCGCCAACGCCATGGCCAGGGCGGCCAGCAGAGCCACCAACGCGCGCAGACTGACAATCCGTTTCATGCCGTCACTCCCAGTCCCTCAACCCAACATTGCAGACATTCGCGCACCGCTGACTCCGGGGCGCCCAGGGACGGGTGCAGCTTCAGCGCCAGACTCAAGCTGCCATTCACAATGATCATGCCGTTGGCTACCGGATGGGTGGGACTCCCGGGGCCACAGCAGGCGAATACCGTGTCGGGCGCCAGGCCTCCTGAAACGAAATCCATCTGCCACTCACCCAGGTTGGAGAAGGAGCCGCCGTGGCGGGCACCGTTGAGCAGACGGCCACATAGCCAGTCCACCCCCCGCTGGCCAACCAGCCGACCAATTCGGGCAAGGTGCCAGTAGCGCCAGTGAATATTGGCTTTCAGATAGCGACGAATGGTGAGGTCCAGGTGTGTCAGCGAATCGTCACTGTCCACTGTCATGTAAAAAGCACTGGACAGATTCATATCCGGCTTCGCCATGGGGACCACGCCGCGCATGTTCACCGGAAAGCACCAGCTGATGGGCACTGCATGGGTCATCAGGGTTTGCACCACGGCCCGATGCAGGGCCTGCAACAACAGGCTGTTGAGAGAGACCTGCAGCGCCTCGGCCCGCTGCCGCAGGGCAAGGGTTTGCCGTGGCGTCAGCCATTCCACCAGGGGCGCATCCGCCTGCTTTTCGGCCGTGGAGGTGAAGACCCGCCAGGGGGGGGATTGCGGCTGGCGTCGCTCCGGCCGTGCCTGCCAGCGACGCCAGAACGCGGGCGGCCGGGTCTGGCGACTGAGGGGCATGGGCGGCTGACGCACGCCCATGCGCTTGAGGGATTCGGCGATGCCGCCCACCCCGTCATGGTCACGGTGCCGCAACGCCACGGTATGGCGCTTCCCAGACGCCGGATGGATGAAGATAAACTCAATCCGGTCATCAATACCGAGCCGGGCACGGGCTCGGTACCACATGCCGATATAGTCGGTTGCACTGGCACTCACAGGCGCGCGACCTCCACGTAGGGCAAACGCCCATCGAGCTGGTCACGAGGATCGCCATCGTAGCTGACCAGAAAATGCTGGCTCAGCAATAGCCGACGGCGATACCGGGCCGGTACCTGCGCCAGTGGGTCCTGGGCAAAGAACCCGCAAACCAGCGCGTCATAGTGGCCATGGAAGCGACTGATCACATCGTCGAGCAACAGCTGCAACAGCTCCGGGCGATTATCCTCGACCACCAGGCTGTGCAGTGTCAGGTAGGACAACACCCCACCCGGTGGCGGTAATTTCATGCCACCCCGCAGCAGGCTGTGTGTGTTGTATAGATGGCGCATGACTCCCATGCCACGGGCATAGCCCAGCACCCGGGTCTGCTTGATCCCCTTCTGATCCCAGAAACCCAGCAATCCTTTCAGAACGCCACCGATCCAGAGACCGATAAAGTTCCGCGGGCTGAGCCCGTAACAGTAGGCATCACCCCGCACCCGGGACACATCCCAGTAGGGGAAAAACTGTTTCTGTGCCCCCTGATATCGCAACAGCTGTGAAATGGCATCCAGGTCGGCCTCGCCGGTCTGGCGAATCACCACGTCATCAGGCAATCGCCGACGGCGGGCCCGGGTATAGAGCATGCTGGTTTCGATGGTGCCGGAGGGATAGTAGGTGGGCAGCCCGGCGCGGCCACTGGCCACGGTAGACAGGGATGCCAGGTTGTCATGCAGCACCGTGGTCTGCATCCACTCGCCGTCTGACAGTTGCTGGCGCAACTGACGAAACAGCCGGTGCAGGATCATGCCGTTGCGATATTGCGGCGCGATGCGCAGATCGTGGGCGTAACGCACTGGTCTGACCTGGCCGTTGACCCAAACATGGCGCCAACCCACATTGTAGACGGCCCCGATTTGTCCCTGACCATCCCGTGGCTCTGCCACCCACACATCTGGTTCTTCACAGGTCACCCGGGCGCCCCGAAAATAATCCGGGTTCCGTTCAAAATTCAGGGTAACCGCTCCTGCCTGGGGCGTACCTTGCAGCAAGGACAGGATGGCACCGTTATCTTCTTCCCGGGCCTGGCGAATACGGTAGCTCACAACGCCACCTCCCGGGCCGATACCGGCGGCTCACGGAGCCACACCGGCAATGCACCCGGCCAGTACTGCAGGGACTCCATCTTGATATTGCCTTCAATCATGCCCCGCTCACGGCACTGATGCAGGTAGCGCTCGCGCATGTCCGGGCGAATGACGCAGCGCAGTGGTGCCAGCTGTTCCAGGTTACGGGCCAGCTGGTAGTGGAAGTGTTGCTGCAGCGCAGCATCAAGGGCCTTCGCCACGTTATCCGTGTTTGCACTCTCCCCCTCCAGCAACAGAAGGTACCCGGGAGTGCCGTCACCGGTATCTTCTACGGCCACGGTACATACCGGCAGGGTTTTCGGTGGCAACGTCACCTGCGACAGGGAGGCATCCAGCGCTGCTGCGGTAAGCTTTTCGCCAACCAGATCCGTGGTGCCGGCACGGCCGAGAAACGTCAGTGCCGGAATACCGCCTGGCAGCCCATCCACCCGCACCAGATCCTTGAGCCGGTAACGGAGCAGACCACTGCCGGTACTCAGCAGCGGCATCACCTCCTGCCCCTGCTCCAGTTCCCAGGGCGCATAAATGGTGCCATCAGAGGGGTCCTGGAATTCATAGACATGGCTGCGATAAGCCAGCGCGTACTGGCCCTGATAGGGAATGGTGACGACCCCTTCCGTGGCCCACAGGCCCTTGCCCTGAAACGCGGCCTGCGGCAACAGACCGTGCAACTGCCGGGCCCAGGGGCTTGATGCGGCGGTATCCCAGGCGCTCACCAGTGCCAGCGACGGCCACAGGGTCATAAAGAAATCCGCACTCAAGCGGCCATCCCACTGGCGCAGTAACGCCGCTGCGCGCGGAGAGCGCGGGCAACACTCGGTATGACTTCCTTTCATGCGCTGGCCCCAGGAACCGCTCGCCAATACCTCCGCCAGTTCCTCTCGCCACAGGGCCATGGACTTGAGCAGACCCAGGCCAAAGGTGGGACTCCAGATGGACATCATCGCCAGGGAGTCATCACTGACCAGGTAAGCCAGGGTGGCAAACAGGGAATCCTCGGAAGTCCGTGCCAGGGACACATCCTGAGGGACCGCCTGGGTGGCCCCGGCCAGCAGGCGCTTGCCCATGGACATGAGCTGAATATCGTCGTTGATGTCCTCGCGCATGTTGTCACGCAATGACGTGGGCACCCAGGACATTGACCAGTAATGGCGCCCCCCGCTCAGGCGGGGAAACTGGCGGTACAGGTCCACAATCCAGGGACTGATGGCGCTATCCAGTTCCGACAGAAACTGACGCGTGTAGGGAATCCACTTTATCGCCGAGGTGGAACCGCTGGTGGGCTGATAGCGAACCACCGGCGACTGAATCAGGGCATTGCCACCGGACTCGCGGGCGCGATCGACCGGATCCCGCCAGTCGCCGTAGTCGCTCACCGGCACCTGCTCAGCAAAGGTTTCCCATTGCCAGTCTGCTGCGACACCCCGGCGCTGGCCGACCTCACAGGCCGCCACCTTGCGCAACAACAGTGCCAGCTTGTCTCTCTGAACACGCTCCAGGTTTTCCCGCCCGGCGGCAAAGCGCCGCTCACCCGGCCAGGCGGCCATTTTGAGCAAACGATGTCCGAACATGGTCACCCCGGTTTTTATTCGCAGGCCACAGCTGCAATTTGTGTTTTCGTTTTTCTGCGTTGTTTTCGCCACAGGGAAAACGGGTAACTCACCAGAAGGGAAAGATTGATTTCGCCGATACACGGTAATTCGGTACCGCGGTTCCAGGTTGGGTTACAGGTTTCGAAAAATTGAATTTTTTCGTTTTTCTGACGCATTTCTGCGGTAATGCCAGCCACATTGGATTTCAGATGGGTATACCCCTCACCGAAATCCAGTAATTTATTTTCTTCACAGTAAGCGTCGGAAAACAAACGGTCGCAGTAATAATCCACCAGGAGAGCAAGCTCCGGATTCTTCCCGTCCGGATGCGGGTAGTAGGTATGGAAGTTATTCGCCATCAGCAAATATGTTTTATAGCCTTTTGATATCAGCAACCAGAAGAGCGGGCGGAACGGGTGGCGCAATTTCTCACGGATCATCCGGAAGAAGAATGTGACCTGTAAGGCCCGGCTACCCCAGTATTTTTCTTCTATGATGGTATCGCCGCTAAAAACACCCTTTGCCCGGCGCCCACCCACATTCATATCCAGGGTTTTCATGGTGGAAAAACCAACCACGCGCTTGGTTGCTTTTTCCATCACCAGAATCACGCCGCTTTTTTCCACCATGTCTGTACAGAACACTTCGAGACTTACATTTTCGTAGTACCCGGAGTAAATCTCATACATTCTTCGCATCAAAGGAACTGAGACTTTGGAAAGGGGTAGATAACGCGCTTTAAGGGTTTCAGTTTTTTCCCTTTGCATTTTTCTGCTCCATGATTATTTTTATGCACAAAAAAGCGGGGCTCATCATGTCCATGGAAGGTGACCGACTTAATAGTTAAATCGGCCATTTTTTTGTTAAAAAGGGCAAGCGGTGTTTAAAGTCCGAAAGATACACAGCCAAATGAGAGTCCCATCACACGAATAACAACAACTACATCAGGCATAATAAAAAATGAAAAACGATGGAATGGCACTCGACGTTCCTCTTATCTCTGGCCGTTATGCCCGCCGCTTTTTGCGGTTCGTACAAAAACATGGAATAACTGGAACGATAGTGCTCGATGGTTCCGGCATTGACAGCGACATGCTCGATAATCCCGACGCCTATCTTTCCATGCGACAAATCCAGCATCTTCTTCATAACGGCAACCGGCTGCTCAACGATCCGACCGCCCCGTTCCGCTTTGGGCAGGAGCTGGATCTGCACGGACATGGTCTTTTCGGTTTTGCGCTTCTTCGGCAACGGGACTACCGAAAACTGGTCACCATGGTGGTGCAGTATCTGCGTGTTTCCCTGCCACTGATGGATATGGAAATCCACTGCACTGGCGAACTGATTTCCATCCGCCTGCATGACAACTGGGATCTGAAAAAACTCAAACCCGTGGTTGCCAATATCTACATGGGCAGCATCCATGCCCTGGCATCCCTGGTTTGTCGAAAGTTCACGTTCGAATTTGATTTTGACTGCCCCGGCAACAGCCTCGCCTGGCAAAGACTGGCCGACGGCGTGGAAGTGAAATTCAACCGCCCACATAATCAGGTTCTGATGCCACTCTCCGGGCGTCAGGCAAAGGACGATGATGCCAGCGTGGCGACCTACCTGGCCGCCGCACGATCAAGGGAGCAGATTCAGGGCGACGCCAGCCTGAAGGTGGTCATCAAGGTACGTCACGAAATCATGAATTCTCCGGGTCGGGACAGTACCCTGGAGCGGGTATCCCAGAAGTTGGGAATGAGCCCCCGCTCGGTCAGGCGTCACCTGGGATTGGCGGGGTTTGCCTTCAGCGGTATTCGCAATGACATTCGTGAAACGTTTGCCAGCCGCTACCTGTTGGAAACAGACATGCCCCTGGAAAAGATTGCCGACCAGCTTGGCTACAGCGATCAGGCCAGTTTCAGCAAGGCCTATCGGAGCTGGACCGGTCGCACCCCGGGGGAGGTTCGTCGCACCAGCCGCCCTGACCGCAACTGATGGAAATTGACCTAATCGCTCCGGGGCAAGGCGCTAGGGTTTTTCCCTTTCAGGATCATTCCCACTAGTATCGGGGTTGCCCCCATACAAGCAATAACAAGCAGGATACACCCATGAAGAAGCTGATTACCGCCGTCACTACGGTTCTTGCTCTCACCGTTTCTCTGACTGCCCAGGCCGAACCGATCAAACGCAAGGTCTGCGTCTTTGACATTGTCGGCAACGTTGGACCGGTCATGGGCGCCATGAAAGATTGGCAGGCCGCAGCCCTGGGCTGGGACCTGGAAGTGGAACTGATTCCCCATACCAACGAAGCCATTGCCGCTGAGGATCTCAAGGCTGGCGTCTGCGATGCCGCCCTGATCACCGGCATCCGTGGCCGTAACTTCAATAAATATGCCGGTACCATCGACTCCATTGGCGCCATACCCTCCATGGAGCACATGGAAGTGGTACTGAAAGTGCTGGCACATCCACAAACTGCAGACAAACTCTCCCAGGGCTCCTATCAGATCATGGGGGTAGCTCCGGCCGGTGCCGCTTATATCTTTGTCAACGACAGGGAAATCAACTCCCTGGCCAAGGCAGCCGGCAAGCGAGTTGCCGTTCTGGAGTATGACGAAACCCAGGCCATTCTGGTGTCCCAGGTCGGCGCCACCCCGGTGGGGTCCGATGTGACCAACTTCTCCACCAAGTTCAACAATGGTGTGGTCGATGTGATTGCTGCGCCGCTGGTGGCTTACGATGCCCTGGAACTCTACAAAGGTCTTAGCCCGGATGGTGGCATCATCGATTATCCGCTTGCCCAGCTGACCATTCAGCTGGTGGCCAAGAAAGACCGTTTCCCCGCGGATATGGCACAAAAATCCCGCGAGTATTTCTATAACAACCTGAACCGAATCACCGAGCAACTCGACAAGGAAGCACAGAAAGTCGATCAGAAATGGTGGGTCCAGATTCCGGAAGCGGACAAGGGCGAATACGAAGTGATGATGCAGGAGGCCCGCGACCAGCTGCGTGAAGAGGGCTATTATGATCCGGACATGCTCGGTCTGCTGCGCAAGGTGCGTTGCAAAGTGGACCCGGCTCGGGCGGAGTGCACCTGACAGCTACAAGCAGCAAGCTACAACACGGGATAGTGTTGGTGGTGTTTGAAACGCAAGAGGCCGCGTCCAAACCTATGGACGCGGCCTCTTTGCTTTCATGCGGCTACCAGCTTCAATCGTGTTGTAGCTTGTAGCTTGTAGCTCGCCCCTCAAAGTCCCAACTGCTTGGCGATCACCTCATTCATGATCTCGTGGGTGCCGCCACCGATGGAGAGGATACGGTTGTCACGGTACAGGCGTTCGACCACGGTGCCGCGCATGTAGCCGCTACCGCCGAACAACTGCACCGCGTCGTAGGTGACCCGGTCAGCGCAGCGGGTCGCCACGTTCTTGGCCATGGACACATCCAGCACGCAGTTTTCGCCGGCGGCAATCCTGGCAGCCACCCGGTAGGTGAACTCGGTGCTGGCTTTCACGTCGGTGGCCATCTCCGCCAGCTTGTGGCGGGTCACCTGGAATCCCGCCAGGGGGCGGCCAAAGGCCTCCCGCTCTTTCACGTAGCGCATGGCCTCATCCAGAGCCAGCTGGGCGGTACTGTTGGCGGTCACCGCCAGGATCAGGCGCTCCATCTGGAAGTTGCTCATGATGCAGTAGAAGCCACCGTTCTCCGGACCGATCAGATTTTCCGCCGGCACCCGGCAATCCTCAAAAAACAGCTCCGCGGTATCGGAGGCCCACCAGCCCATCTTCTTCAGCTTGCGGCCCACGGAAAAGCCCGGCGTACCTTTCTCGACCAGCAACAGGCTGATGCCACCATAGCCCTTGTCACCGGTACGCACCGCCACCGTGTAATAGTCCGCGCGCACACCGCTGGTGATGAAAGTCTTGGCGCCGTTGACCACATAGTGGTCGCCATCGCGCACCGCGCGGGTGCGCAGGTTGGCCACATCGGACCCACCATTGGGTTCAGTAATGGCCAGGGCAGAGATCTTCTGCCCACCGATCACCTCCGGCACCACCTTCTGCTTCATGGCATTGCTGCCCCACTTCCAGATCGGCGGCAGACCAATATCCAGAGACCCCAGGCTGGCGCACAGCCCCCCGGACGAACACCGCACCAGCTCCTCGCAGGCAGCAATCTTCATGAACACATCTTCGCCGGTACCACCGAACTCTTCCGGGGCATTGATGCTCAGAATGCCGGCATCCGCGGCCTTGTGGTAAAGCTCGCGGGGGAACTCACCGGCTTCTTCCCAATCGTCCACGTGGGGCAGGATTTCCCTTTCCACGAATTTGCGAACGGTCTCACGCACCATCTGGTGGGTCTCATTGAAATAATCCAACGCGCTCACAGGGCCTCCTTCTCGTAGCTAACCTAGCGCTTGCTTGGTCGCTAACATAACAGAGGTGGACCGCAGGGGGCCAGTCACCCGGCAACAATCCGCTTCACAGCATGATGGTTGTCTTTTTGCTGCCGTCGAACCCCACTTCGCAGGCAGCAGCCGCCTGCTGGCGATCCTCTTTCAGACCACACGGTATCCCTAGCCGGCAGGCTTACGGGTATCTGTAACGGAGTAGCGGGAAAGGATTACTGGAAAGGGCGTCGGCCACGCAGAGCCTGGGCCAGGGTCGCGCCATCCACGAATTCCAGATCGCCGCCCATGGGCACACCCTGGGCAATTCGACTGACGGTGACACCGGCTTCCTGGGCCAGGTCCAGCACATAGTGGGCAGTGGCTTCCCCTTCCACGGTGGTGCCGGTGGCAAGAATCAATTCGTTGATCTCACCGTGCTGCAGACGCTGTTCGAGCACATCCAGTCCCAGTTCCCGGGGACCGATGCCGTCCAGGGGGGACAGTTCCCCCATCAGCACAAAGTACTGGCCCCGGTATTCACCGGACTGCTCGAAGGCCAGCACGTCCGCCGGGGTGGCGACGATACAGACCAGGGTAGAATCCCGGCGGCTATCGCTGCACACCGGGCAGAGTTCTTCTTCCGCGTAGTTACGGCAACGCTGGCAGTGCTGCACGCCGTCCATGGCCGCGTGCAGGGCATCACCAAGACGCCGCCCCTCTTCACGACCGCGATCCAGCAGCGCATAGGCCATGCGCTGGGCAGAACGGGGGCCCACACCGGGCAGGCAGGTAAAGGCGTGGATCAACTGGTCAACCAGCGGCGCATGCTTCACAGACGAAGGCCCCTCAGGGTTTGAAGCCCGGCGGTAAGGGAAAACCACCGGCCATATTCTGCATGTTGTCCTGTTGCTGTTTTTCCACCCGACGCACGGCGTCGTTGACGGCAGCCGCCAGCAGGTCTTCCAGCAATTCCTTGTCCTCGCTCATCAGCGAGGCATCAATGTCCACACTCTTGACGTCGTGGCGACCGTTCATGGTCACCTTGACCAGACCGGCACCGGATTCACCGGTCACTTCCGCGTTGGCGGCCTCGTCCTGCATCTTTTTCATCTTCTCCTGCATGGCCTGGGCCTGCTGCATGAGAGAGTTGATATCGAAATCCATCATTATCTCCAAATTCGCGTCTGACGTCTGACGTCGAGCCCGCTTATTCCACCGTTTCCTTGGGCATTATGCTGTCTTCGTCAAGCCGTCCATCAAAGGTACTCACCAGCTGCTGTACCACCGGATCGTCATGCAAGGTCCGGCTGGCATCGACCAGCAACTCCTGGCGACGGGCTTCGGCCATGGCTTCCGGGGTGTCGCCAGCCTTACGTTCGTACTCCACCTGGATCTGGATACGCCGCTGGAAATAATTCTCCAGTGCCCCGCTCAACTCGTCCAGCCGTTCCCGGTTGACCAGGACCTCGTGTCCGGTACTGATACGCAAGGTCCAGACCGGGTCTTCCCGGCTCACCAGCACCGCGTTGCGGGCGATGTTGCGCACCGTGCCGTCCAGGTCCAGGCGCAGCAGCAATGCGGCCCACCAGGTTGCCACCTCTGATTCGCTACGCGGCTCCGACAGGGGCGCCAGTGGCGGTTCGTCCGCCGCTTCCTGTTTCTGTGGTTCCACGACCGGTTCCGGCATGGGCTCCGGTTCCGGCTCGGGCGCTTCGGCTTGAACAGTCTCGGGCGCGGCCTGCTGATTCGAGGGCGACGGCGAAACCTGCGCTTCCGCCCGGGACAGGGCGGCGGAAGCTGTCCCCCCTTGCGGCGCCGGTTCCGTTACCGGGGTAGCAGCAGGCGGCTCCGGGGGTGGAGCAGAAGGTGTTGGCGGTGCCGAGGCAGCGGCAGGTCGATCCAGCAGGGCTCGCAAATCCGGTTTCCCGCCGGCCTCAGCCGACGACGCTGCCGCTTCAGGCTTTTTTGCGCCGGCGTGTTCCCCCCCGGCCGGCAACACTCCTTTGGGGGTAAACAGCACCATACGCAGCAGCAGCATTTCCAGTGCTGCGCGGCTATCCGGGGCATCCTGCAGATCCCGGCGGCCACGTACGGCCACATCGTAATAGAGTTGCACCTGCTCGGCACTGAGGGCCGCCGCCAGCTGGGTCATGGTCTCGTCATGACTGCCCGGCACCGCCTGGCACACCGCCAGCTGATGAAGCTGACTGATCAGCTCGTCCAGCAGTGCCAGTTCACCGGGGCAGTGCTCACTGACAGTGGCCAACGCCTGCAGAACGCCTGCCGGGTCCTGCTCCGCCAGCGCCACCAGCAGGGTGAGCACGTGGTTACGGTCCACGGTGCCCAGCATGGCATTCACGGCCTCGCTGCTGAGCTGCTCACTGCCAAAGGCAATGGCCTGGTCGGTGAGGCTGAGGGCATCACGCATGGACCCCTGGGCCGCCTTGCCCAGGGCCAGCAGGGCGGGAGCCTCGTAGCGGATCATTTCCTTGTCGAGCAGGGCCTGCAGATGGCCGGCGATCTGCTCCGCCGGCAATGCCTTGAGGCTGAACTGCAGACAGCGGGACAACACCGTCACCGGCAATTTCTGCGGATCGGTGGTGGCCAGCAGGAATTTCACATGGGGCGGCGGTTCTTCCAGGGTCTTGAGCAACGCATTGAACGAATGCGCTGACAGCATGTGCACCTCATCGATGAGGTAGACCTTGTAACGGCCCCGTGTGGGCGCGTACTGCACGTTGTCGAGCAGCTCGCGGGTATCTTCCACCTTGGTGCGGCTGGCCGCATCCACCTCGATCAGGTCCACAAAGCGACCTTCGCCGATTTCCACACAGGTGGGGCAAACCCCGCAGGGTCGGGCACTGACGCCCTGCTCGCAGTTCAGACAGCGGGACAGGATGCGGGCGATGGTGGTCTTGCCCACCCCCCGGGTACCGGTGAACAGATAGGCATGGTGAAGGCGATCCTGATCCAGCGCATGCATCAGAGCCCGCGAGACATGCTCCTGCCCCACCAGCTCATCAAAGGTGCGGGGACGGTATTTACGGGCAAGAACCTGATAACTCATAGCACTCCAACCAACAGGCATCGACACCGGTATTCAGCGGAAAAGGGGTGTCTCATGAAGGGCTTAATGCTAACGAAGTTCCCGCGGGGAAGACAGTGCAGAAGGCGAGTTCGGTAAAAGCAGCCGGGTATCGGCGGGAAGAAGATTGGAGGTCTTCCCGCCAGCCGCACCCCGGCACACGAGTCCACTGCTACCGTTGCTCCCTTCCGGGCCTGGCGGAGTTCACAGTCTGTCGTTGCGGGGGGACCGACGGGTCGACCATTACGCGCCTGCAACCGGGGCCGCAGAGCGAGGGCGCATTGTGGCCAAAGCGACCGGCCATTGCAAGATACCCCCTGCCCATCTGCCTAAAGCTTGATCAGACTGGCCGAGATAGTCCCCACGGGACTACACTGAAAGTCTATGGTGGACGGAGAGTGTGCCATGACAAGCAGCAAGAAGATTCGCATTGCCATCAACGGTTTTGGCCGCATCGGTCGCTGTCTTGTCCGGGCGATCAGTGAGCATCCCGCCGGCGACCGTTTCGAGCTGGTCGCCATTAACGATCTGGCCGATTTTCACGTGCTCGCCCACTTGCTGGCGTTCGACACCACCCATGGACGCTGGCCACACTCCGTGCATTACGACGGCAGCCACCTGGAGATCAACGGCCACCGCATTCCCTGCTTTGCGGAAAGCCGACTGACGGACCTGCCATGGCAATCCCTGGGACCGGATCTGGTGATCGAATGCGCCGGCAAGTACAAAAGCCGGGACGCCCTGAAAGATCACCTGAAAGCCGGCGCCCCCCGGGTACTGGCCAGTTATCCGGTGGATGATGCAGACGCCACCGTGGTCTACGGGGTCAATCATTCACTGCTGGGCAGCGACCACCAGATTGTCTCAAACGCCTCCTGTACCACCAACTGCCTGGCGCCAATGGTGGCCGTGCTCGACCAGGCCTTTACGGTTCGCCAGGGCCTGATGACCACGATCCACAGCTATACCAACGACCAGAATCTGGTGGATAAGGCCCACGGGGATCTGCTGCGTGCCCGGGCGGCGGCGGTGAACATGATTCCTACCAGCACCGGGGCGGCAAAAGCCGTGGGCCTGGTGCTGCCTCATCTGCAGGGCCGGCTGGATGGCCTCGCGGTGCGCGTCCCCACACTCAATGTGTCGCTGGTGGATTTCACCGTCACCCTGGAACAGGTGGAATCCCTGGAGCAGGTCCACGAGGCTCTGAGCAATGCCGCCCACAGTCATCTGCAAGGTGTCCTGGCGGTCAATCATCTGCCGCTGGTATCCAGCGACTTCAACCACCTGCCCTACTCCTGCGTGGTGGACACCAACCACAGCCGATTACTCGGCCAGCAACTGAAGCTGCTGGCCTGGTACGACAACGAGTGGGGATTCAGCCACCGCCTGCTGGATGTGGCAGCCTACTGGATGGATGCCTGATCACAGGCATCAGCATTATCAGCCCCGTTGGAGCCTTGCTTGCAGGACGAAGGGTTCCGTCACGCCTTTCGCCTTGTGAGCCAGGCTCCAATTAATCAAACGGACTGAAATGCTCCTCACGGCCGGCCTCTTCGGCTTCGTGACGATGCCCTTGCATGACCTTTTGCACCTTGCTGGCCTGCACCTCATCATCCGCGTCTACCATCATCAGGTAATCGCCCTGCTCCACCCGATCCAGATAGGGGGTCAGATGGTGGCTGCGGGAAGAGACCCCGCGCAGGCCACCCAGCCAGGCGCCAAAACAGGTACCAAAAAGCGTCACACCAATGATGGCGCCGGTGTCCAGCTGCATGCCCCAGGGGTCGGCACCGGCCAGCAGAAAGCCCAGCAGCAGGCCTATTGCCATACCGCCCAACGCACCCACAAAGCCGGAATGCATGATATCGGTTTCTTCCCAGGGCGTGGTGGTGTGCACATGGGCCCGGGCCATTGCCGAGCTGTCATTCCCCATCACATGCAGGCGATTTTCGCCGATGCCCGCCTGGCGCAGATCCGAGGTAATCCCCTGAACGGAGGTCAGTGATTTCGCGAAGTAATAAAGACGTTTCATTGCATGCCGCTCCCTGTGGCTGATGACAATGGAGTTGGGGTTGCAGAGTTCCGGCCGTCCTGGCCGGGTTTAAGTACGACCCTGCGCTGATCCGGTGAGCATGATCAGTATCCGGTTAAGACCCTTTGGTTATATCGGGCCGATGCCGTCAGGCATCACCCCTAAATTAGCAAAAAGGGGCCTTATCGGCCCCTTTACTATGTCACAGAAATCGCGTCACAAAGTGCAGCGATTTAATTACGATTTGTTGGTGATTGTTCGCCTTCCACAGGGATGACGCGGGGCTTCTTTTCCTCGGGAACCACCCGATTCAGGGTCACCGTGAGCAACCCATCGGTCAGACCCGCGCCGTCCACTTCCACGTGGTCCGCCAGCTTGAAGGTGCGCTCGAAGGCGCGCCGGGCAATACCCTGATGCAGCCAGGTACGCTCGCCGTCATTCTGCGGCGGCAGACTGCCACGAATGCGCAGCTCGTTTTCCTGGACCGTGATTTCCAGATCATCGCGGGAAAAACCGGCCACGGCCATCACGATTCGGTAGCGGCCATCACTCTCGCGAATGATGTCATACGGCGGGTATCCATTGGACTGATCTGCACGCAGGGCGGCATCCAACAGTTCATCGAAGCGGTCAAAGCCCACGGAATGGCGAAACAGGGGCGCAAGGGAAAATCCGGTATTCATCACACATATCTCCATACTCTTCAGCAGACCCACCACTGCGGCATCCACTGAAAAAAGGTTGATTGAATGGTGCGTGACAGGGAACCACTGTCATTCAGAATGCCAGCAAGGCTCCAACCGGCCGGGTCGTCACAGTGAAAGAAATGGGGATACTGGAAATACTTTCAAGACCCGGGAAGAATTTTTACCGCGCTCTGCTGGGGCGTCATCACAAAGCCGGCAGGCCCATTGTGGGGCAGTGTGGTAGCTGTCACCGGAATGCGGGTTGGCTGGCCATCAAAACGCACCGGCACCCTCACGCACAAACGCTCCCCGGCGGTCACCGGCCAGTCCGCATTCTGCCCACGTTGCCATTGTTCGCTATCACCGGAGCAAGCCCGATCCATCAACAACCCCCGCACCGCCGGGTGATCACTGTGGAAACGCACCTGACCGGTGACCGGAGCCTGATATTCAAAAGCCAGCACGGCCGTACTGCCCGGCGCCAGCACGGTGTCGTCCGGCGCCTGCCAACCCGGTTCCGCGATCACGCCCAGTCTCAACGGGCCGGTGTGACGATCGGGGACGGCCCGCACCGGCCAGCGAATCTGCTCGCCACGCAGTTGGCCTGCCTCCCCATTGAGTAACGGCAGCGTCGGCAATCGCCACCCCTCGGGCAACATCAGCGACAACCATAACGTCTGGCCACGGCTTTGCGCTTCCGACAAACGGAACTGGAAAGCCCCGGACGCACCGGTAAGGGTGGTTTTTTGCCAATCGCTGGCCGGGTCCTGAAGGGTCACCGTGAGGCCGGGCAAGGGCGACTCGTCACCCTCACGCCGCAGATTGAATGCCTGCCCGCCACCGGCGCCGTTATCCTCGAACAGCACGCCGGTCAGCCAGTGACCGGCAGGGCGACAACGAAAGCCGGCCTCGGCCCCCGCCAACCGCAACGAATGAAACCCCGGCCAATCGCGCTGGCCCCTTGCCAGTCGTTGGCCGTCACCTCCCCGCCCGCCGTCTTTGGCACCGGCGCCCCCGGCATGCTCAATGGTGACTGCCAACGCATCGATGACCGGCAGATCCAGCCACAGGGTGCCGCCGCTACCGCCACCTCCGCCCACTTCGCCGGCCGGGCTGCCGGGCAGACCGCGCAGGTCCAGGGCCCCACCTTGCAGGCCCGCGGCCCTGATCAGCAGCAGACCACCCCCGTCACCGCCCTGGCCGCCGTCTCCCTGGCGCCGTCCAGCGGCACCGCCGCCGCCGCCCAGCACCATGGCCCGTGGCGCGTCATGGCCGCCCCGGCCACCCCCTTCCTGTGGCAAGCCATGCTCCCCGGCGGAGCCGTTACCTCCTCCTCCGCCGTTGCCCAATCGCTGGTGGGCCAAATCCAGGCCATTCCCTCCACCGCCGGCGTTCGCCGGCGCACCGCGCCCCATGTCGCCACCGGGATACCCCTTGTCCGCTCCCAGCAACAGGGCCGGCGTACCGGCCAGCCCCTCCCCCTTGCTGGCATGGTGGCCATATCCCGCCTGCCGATCCTCAACCGTCGGTGCCGGATAGCGCCAATCTGTCGGCCGTCCCAGCGCGCCCAGCAAGGACAGCGCCGGGCCACCACGAAAACCGGCACCCGCCACCGACAACCGGTGCCCGTTCAGGGTTACCTTGCGTCGCACATCCAGCGCCAGTACCCCACCGGTGTGACCATCCCAGGGCAGAGCCCGGGCATCCTGCTGTAATGAGAAATGCTCGTACTGGGGAACCCGCACCAGCTGCCAACGACGGCGCCCTTGCTCGCCACTGGCCGGGGCATTCACATAGTGGTAAATCAGCCCGCCGGCCGGACCGCCACCTTCAATCCATACCTGCTGACCTTCCACCCGGTCCACGCGCACCCATTCGGCCACCAGGTCATGCCCCTGGAGCTGGCCATAGCCGCTACGGTTGGTGGTATTGATGGAGGCACTCTGCACTTGCATCAGCAGGGCCAGATCGCCGGCACGCAGTGGCGTCTCCCCCCGCTGGCGGGTCAGGGAAAAGGTGCGGCTGCCCGAGGAGAGCGTCTGACTATCCGGGCCGGTGAAATAGCTGTTGAAGACAGCCTTACTGCCACCCTGGCCATCGCGACCCGGGTTGGCACAGAGCGACGCCCACGCACCGCTCTGCCCCAGTAGCAGGACCAGAATCAGCGTGGCGGATCGAGCCAGTCGGCGGTGGTGTTGTTGCAGCGAAACCATCCGGCAATACTGTAGCGTTCCCGGGTGGCTGCCAAGACTTCGTGGGGAATTTTCTCGCTGAGAAACGCCACCAGGGTGCCGGCACGGGGCTCCACCTCGGTGGCCACGCCCTGGGCATCGGGGTCCGGCCACAGACGCAAACGCCCGCCCCACTGGCTTTGCCAGCCTTCATTCAGGTACAGCACCACGGACAGCAGACGGCCGTTATTGCCATTGAAGGCATCCAGATGGCGCTGGTAATAGTCACCCGGCCCGTAAATGGCAAAATGGGATTCCAGCTCAAACAGTCCCATGAACAGGGACCGGTTCACCGCCACTCGCAGGCTTTCCAGCTCCTCCAGAAACTGGCACTGGGCCAGGGTTTCCCCTCTTAACCAGCAGGTTCGGTCGCTGCGGATGCGGGTATCTTTCTGATGCTCTTGCCGGCGACCGATACCGGCCAGCTGAAAGGCACCCTGCTGGTCACGGTGCTGGGCCTCCTCACGCAGGGCACGGACCAGTGACAAGGGGAGATAACCGGGAGCAATGGCATAACCATGCTGAACCAGCCCGTCGATAAGGCCGTCCAGTCGATCGCCGCCGACGCCACCCAGTGAATCCGCATTGTCTTGCACCGCAGTGCCTCCCGAAGTGAATCGTTAGTGCAGCGCCTCTCCGGCACCGCTGTCCATCTCATCCGGCCAGATCAGCCAGTGATATTCCTGGCCCTCATCCAGCAATTGCACCGTGGCATCCACGGTGGCCTGGACAAAGTAGATGAACTGTTCGAAGGACACACCATGGCGGCTCAGCAACAGATCGCAGGCCACCAGCCGGGGCAGGGAATCGTCGCTCACATCCAGAAACAGCTTGATGGACGGATACGCCATGTTAAGCCGGGTCAACTCTGCCTGCACCGCGAACAGGGCCGACGGACGCAATTCCAGCTCAGTGGTCAGCAGGATGCCATCCTCTTCCACGAACACACGGGCATCCACCACACCATCTCGCTCCTGCAGCTCGGACAGGTGCAGGCCGTGGCAATGCTCACAGATGTAATGTCGGATATTCGCTTGCTGGAGCCATTGCTTTACCCGCTCCGCATCCGCATTGACGACGCCTAACATGCTCTCTCCTCGCCTATTCCGCAGGGCGCGAATCATCTTCCATTGGAACACAAAAAGGAATACCCGGAGTCGCGCCGGGCGGAAAAGTCATGCCGGCACCCGTTTCGGTCATTTGAGCCCCCGGCCAGGCTGGGTATGATCGGTTCATCCATGGCCTCAGGACTCGAATAATGACAATACCGCATGTGGCTTTCCGTTCCAGCGATTCCCTGCACCGGAAAACCGATGGCTTTATCCGTCGCATGCAGGACGGCGCCACCCGGCCGGAGCCGCAAGAGCTGGAGGCGATCATGAGCCTGTTTATTGATGAAGCGCTCACCGCTTTCCTGACCCGGGCCGCCGAGGCGGCCCGGCTATCCCCCGGCATGATGAAAGTGGTGGGCATGACCACCCAGACCATCAACAAGACCACCCACCTGGTGGTGAGTCGCAGCGTCAAGAAACTGGACCTGCAACAAAACCGCGATGCGGCCAGTTACATGGATCAGGTCCGCCAGCCCGCCGCCGGCGAGGACTTCTGGTATGTGGCGTTCCCGGTGGATGAAGACATGGCCGCCCTGGGAAAAAGCCTGCCACAGCTGTGCGAGGAGAATCCGGAAAAGGCGCGCAAGGAGCTGGTCCGCTACCTGCTGGCCCTGACCGATCAGGCGATTGAATGGTACTTCGAACGTCCCATGGCCCTGCTGCAATTTGGCCCGGTGCTTCGCAAAGTGGCTAGCATGGGGGTGGAGACCACCCGCAAGGCTTCACGCAGCCTGATCAACACCCTGGTTCCCAAACTGAACGCAGAACAACTCAAGGCTTCTGCCGAGTTTCAGGCCAGCCAGCTGATAGCCCTTCCTGCCCGATCCCACTGACGGGCAAGCGGCCCGGCACCCTTCCCGGATCACGGGATGCCGGGCCAGTCTGCAATCCCCCAATCAATGTAATCCCGACAGAAACATTCTTTTCCTTTCTGCCCTTTTTGGCCAACAGAGTGCATCCCTTTTGATAACAATTACTTACATTGCTCTTGGACTGTGGTGTAAGTTCACCAAGTTTTTACAAAACTACTTATTCAACGGATTGCGCAGCAATAACACGGCTCTCTACTATCAAAATGGTATTGCATCACATAATAAAACGAGGAGTGAGCCGTGTCTTTGCGCCATGCCATACTTGTCCTGCTTCAAGATCAGGAAGCCAGCGGTTACGACCTCGCTCGCGAATTTGCTAACAGCATTGGGCTGGTATGGAACGCCACCCATCAGCAGATTTACCTGGAACTGGGAAAATTGAATGACCAGAATATGGTGAAGTTTCGCCATATCCCCCAGGATGGCAAACCGGACAAAAAACTGTACCGGATCACGGAAGAAGGCCGCGACGAGTTGATTCGATGGCTTCGAAAACCCGCAGCCCCACCGCGCATTCGCGATGCCTTTATGGTAAAAATTGCCGGTGGCGCCCTGTCAGATTCCTCGTCCATCCTGCGTGAGCTGGACGACCAGGCGGATCTGCGTCGTGAACGTCTGCATACCTTCGAGGCACTGGCCAGGAAACTGGATGAACAGGGTCGCGACAAGGATCTGTTCACCTACCTGACCCTGCGCCGGGGCATCCTGGATCAACAGGCCTGGCTGCACTGGGCTGACGAGGTGAAAACCGCATTAAACAAACGCGAGATTCTATCCACTTCAGCATGACCTCACCTCCACCAGCCGGCCTGCTGCGCTGGCTGGTGGAGGCCCCTCCCCTGTTGCCTTGCCCTTCGCCCAGCCGGGATGCCGGCGAGCTGCTAAAACGGGAATATCAACTCGACCCGGACCTGCTGGAGCGGGCCGCATTGCGACTGCAGGCCCACACGCCAGCACGACGACTGGGGCTGATATTCGAGCAATGGGTGTCTGCCCTGGTGGATGCCAGCCGCAATCTGGAGCGCATCGCCAGCAACCTCCCCTTTCGCCACCAGGGCCGCACCCTGGGCGAACTGGATATGCTGGTGCACGACCACCTGGAAGGAAAACTGTGGCACTGGGAGCTGGCGCTGAAGTTTTACCTGGGCACCGCCCAGGCCTGGTTTGGCCCTAACAGCCACGACACTCTGGACCGCAAGGCCCGCCACCTGTTCGATCAGCAGCTGCCCCGTTCCACCATGCCGGAAGTCCGCGAGCAGCTCGCCGAGAAGGGCTGGCAGCCAGACGGCACCGCATTGCTCAGCCGCGGACGGCTGTTCTACCGGCAACACACCCCGAGCGACGGTGTGCAACCATACCCCGGCCATGAAAGGGGCTGGTGGTTGCCCAGTGACGCCCTGGACGAGGGGGAATGGTCAATTGTTGAGCGGCCCTGCTGGCCTTGCCCGTTTATGTCGGACAAAAGTACCACTTTGATTGCGACCCCCACCTTGATTGACTATGTTGAAAGTCGTCAACGCCCTCTCATGGTGACCCAACGCCACCGTGACACTCCGGGCTTCATTGTTCCTGTCAGCTGGCCAAACACATGAACTTTCAGGCTCAACCCCAGGCACTGGTCGATAACCAGGGCCAGGTCGCCCATGGCGTATTCCCCGACACCGTCACCACCATCAATGGTCGACAGGCGGATTACCGCACGCCCATGGGGCAGCCAGCGTCCCGTTACGCCCGCCATTTCCACTACAAGCAATTCCAGTATTTCGGTGTGATCAGTCAGGAATTGCTGGCCGGCTGCGCCCTGGCCCATACCGCCTACCTGGGTATGGCGTTTTTTTACATCTTTGAACCCCGCAGCGGTCGCTTGCGGGAATATACTTGGCGATCGCCGCTGGGACGTGAGCTGGTCATGTCCACCTCCCCGCGGCAGGGGGACAGTGTTTTCCAACGCCGTGGCGTGGATATCCGTCTCGGCTACCAGGATCAGGGAGCCGGCCTGAGCAAGACCCTGGCAGTGAACCTGAAGGATCTGTCACTGAACGTGCGGATGGATGAAGGCCCGGACTACCAGCCCATGTCCTTGTGCACCCGCACTGGCGTCAATGGCTGGGTCTATGCCAACAAGGTCGCCGGCCGTACCGTCACCGGCACCCTGGAGCAAGAGGGAAACCGGCAGGATCTGGCCGGGCTGGATGCTTTCGGGCACCACGATTTTTCCGCCGGCTATATGCGCCGCGAAACCTTCTGGAACTGGGCCTGCCTGTCCGCCCGCGTGGGGAAAACCCGGGTGGGGCTGAATCTGTCCTGTGGCGTCAACGAAACCACATTTTCAGAAAACTGCCTGTGGGTGGATGATCAGATGATCCCCACCGGCGGCGTGATCTTTGAATACAACCGGGATGATCTGATGCAACCCTGGACCCTGCGCAGCCAGTGCGGGCAGGTCATGCTTCGTTTCACCCCCAATGGCAATCATCGCGAACGGATGAACCTGGGCCTGTTTGCCAGCAATTTCAACCAGCTGTTTGGCCGCTTCGATGGCGAGCTCCGACTCAAGGACGGACGCTCCCTCACCATCGACGGGCAATACGGTTTTGTCGAGGAGCAGTACGCAAAATGGTAGAGAATAATCAGCAAAACGCGCCGGAAAAACGCCCCGAAAAATTCGGTATCCGTATGCGCCGGGCCCTCTTCTGGGTGGTGCAGTACTGGCGCGAACTGTTCAATTTCAAATTCGACAAATACATGATCATTCAGGTACTGCCCGGCGTTTATGGTATTGCTCTGGTGGCCCTTGCCTGTGGGCTGATCTATGTCTGCGTGGAAGCCTTTATGGCGTCGACCTGGCGCGGGCTTTTCTACTTTTTCTTTGCCGCCCCACTGACGTTCCTGGTGTTGGCCTCGGTACTGCGTGCCCTGCTGGAATTCTACATGGTGGTGTTCAAGATCTCGGAGCACGTGGACGAGCTGGTGGGCCTGAGAGACACCGTGGATCGCCTGTCCGGCATCGGTGACAGCGTGGACGAAATGGTGGCCGTCACCCGGCGCATTCCGTTCTGGCGGGTGCTATCCAGCAGCCCGGGCAAGGCGCGCTCGAAGAAAGCGGACCAGGGAGAAGAAAGAAAAAGCGCTTAGGATGGACCGTTCTTTCCCCGGGAACGGCCCTTCGGTCTCTTCAGGAATGGGCGTCAAACAACCGAAGTCGCGAGGTAGGAGTCACGAGGAGCGAAAAGCTTTTCGAAACGCGTACCTCGCTTCTGATTTCCGCCCTGGAACCATTTCAGGGCCGTGTGGCTTCCAGTGCCGTCAACAGCAGACGTTGGTAAAGGTGCGCCCGGATTCCGTGGGGATCCGACAGGGACATGCGTTCCAGCTCGGCAATAAAATCGCTTTCACTGCCCTCTTCGAACAACGCCTTGCGTCCAAGTTTCAGGTATTCCTTCTGGCTGACCTTTTCCTTCAGCCAGGTCAGCGCCTTGAGCAGCCGCTGCTCCACCGGGTTGAAGTCTGAACCCAGCGGGAACATGGGAAATGCCTTGTCCGCATGGCGCTCGGCAATCTCGTGCAGATGCTCCGGGTTGTTGCGCCGATAGGGTTCCGGGATCTGATAATCCTTACGCAGTTTGCCCGCAGCCTGGGCCTCTTCCATAAGATCAATCTGGAAGCGGCTGTCAGCCACATTGAGCATGGCCATGACCACTTCCTCATCGGTCTTGCCACGCAGATCCGCCACCCCGTATTCCGTCACCACCATATCGCGCAGATGGCGGGGAATGGTGTTGTGTCCGTAACGGAAGACCACATTACTCATGGCTTCGCCGGCCCGTTCACGCCAGGCTCGAACCATCAGAATGGAACGGGCACCCTCCAGTTCATGGGCCTGGCTGACAAAGTTGTACTGTCCGCCAACGCCACTGAGCACCCGGCCGTCTTCCACCTGATCGGCCACCGCCGCGCCCAGCAGAGTCACGGTAAAAGCGGTATTCACAAAGCGGGCATCCTGGCGCTGCAGACGCTTGAGTGTTTCATCGCCGTAGAGATGATTGATGAAACTGATGTGGGTCATGTTGATGGCCGCACGACTGGCCGGGTCCAGCTCACGAAGGCGTTCATAGAACGCCTGGGGCCCCAGGAAAAAGCCGCCATGCATGACCACGCCACCAGCCAGCTCCTCGCCGAATACTGCCTTGAGGGCTTCCCGGGTAGCCCGGTCATCCAGGTCGTTGGCCACGCGGATATCATTGGGCAGCACCAGTTCGTCACCGTGCTTTTCGATATCACTTCGGAAAATACCGAACCGTTTCAGCTGACGGAGATGATCGTGATTGAGACGACGGCGGATAGCATCCTGTTCGCGCAAGGCATCCAGCAACGCCAGCCCGGGCTTGGCCGGATTGTGCATTTCCAGCTGTTGCAGGGGCGCCCAGTCATACACCGGACGGCGGATAATGCCATCATCAATCAGCGTGAGCAGGCCATGGGTCATCATCTCGCTGCAGCCATAGAGGCCTTCACGGAACACCCCCATGCCCCCTTCCCTGTCCACCAGCTGTTGGTGGCTGTCAGGCAGGGACCATGCCTCGAGCAAGGAGCGGTAGAGCGCGTTATCCTGCTCGCGCAGACGCAAATGATGGACCAGCGCGTCCCCCAGGGCACCAATGCCGATCTGCAGGGTACCGCCATCCTTCACCAGAGTACTGGCGTGAAGGCCGACAAAGTGGTCCTGGGTATTCACTGGCATATTCGGTGTGCTGAACAGGCGCGTGTGACCTTCGGGGTCATCCAGCAGGATATCCATGTCCGCCAACCAGTCGTCCACCCGGGCATCGTTTTCCATAAAGGGGAGATCCCGGTGCACTTGCCCCACGGAGACAATGGTCTCACCGGCCTCCCGGCGCGCTTTGAGTAGAGGCATCAAATCCAGGGTCACTTCCGGATTACAGGAAAAGCTGTAGCGATCCGTGCCGTCTTCCTCCCGGTGCGCGAGCATCTGCGCCACCACATTGATTTGGCGTGCGTTGAGATCCCGGGCTACATGGGTGTAGTTACTGCTGATGTAATGCTGCTGGGCACTGTCGCTGCCCAGCATGCTGCCCGGCTGCACGAAGAACTCGAACACGCGGATATTGGCCGGCAACGCGCTGCGCTTCTGGGGTTTCAGGTAGGCCAACTCTTCATAGTCACCGAACAGACGATCGGCGAAGGGGTTGAGAAAACGTTTCTCCAGATCACTGCCGGCAGCGGGCTTGCCCAGGGACAAGGCCGTATAAATATCCAGGGACAGGGAGGGGTCTTTTTCCACCCGGGCATAGAGGGCATTCACAAACCGGTTCGGCTTGCCCAGCCCCAGTGGCATGGCCAGGCGAATATCACCATCGGTCTGTTTGATCACATAATCCACAGCCTGCTCGGCATTCTGCATCCGCTCTGTCACGGGAACTCCTTGTCTCGTTGGTTCAGTGTCCGCTGGTCTGTGACACAAACGTCACCAGCACCACGCCGACCACAATGAACGCCATCCCCACCACCGCAGGCAGGTCTGGCTGCTGACGGAAAAACAGCGCTCCCACCAGCGCAATCAATACAATACCGACACCGGCCCACACCGCATAGGCTATGCCCATGGGAATGGTGCGCAAAGTCAACGATAGTGCATAGAAAGCAATGCTGTAGCCCACCACGGTGACCACAGATGGCCATAGCCGTGAGAAGCCCTGGGAGGCGTTCAGTGCACTGGTCGCCACCACTTCAGCAAGGATGGCCACGGCAAGGAAAAGATAGCCCATCTCTGGTCCTAGGAAAGCTGTGTCAACAAGGTTTCCCAGTGTGCCAGTTGTTGCTGCGCAAAGTCAGCCTGTGGATGGCGGACAATCAGTACCAGTCGGGTGACGGCATCCTCGTCAGGCCATTGCTTGAGCGGGGTCAACTCGGGTTCCTGCGCTTCCACCCACTGCACCAGCAATGGGCCATCCAGGCCTTCCACGCATAGCAGGCCCTTTACCCGGATCAGGCTATCGCCGCATTGCTTGGCGAGTTGCTTCAAGGCCGCCTGCCAGAGGGGCCATGACAGCCCTCCCTCCCAACGCAGGGAGGCGCTGTACAGCTGGTGACGGGATGGCTGAGTCTGCGGATGGTGGGGCGACAGCAGAGAGCCTCCCGGTGCAACCGGCGCAAAACTGCCCGTCACGCGGCAGCGGCGGGTAAAGGACTGTTCCAGCAGGTCCACCGGTGCCGGTTCCGGATAAATATGGGCAGTGGGATTAAGCGCTGTCAGTTGCGCCTGCAAAGCCGCCAGGGCTTCCGGCTCACACTGTGCTGTCTTCGACAGCAGCAAGGCATCGGCGGCATGAATCTGTTCCAGCCACTCCGGATGACGTTCCAGGCTGCGAGTCCCGGCCAGCGCATCCACCACCGTCAACACCGACTGGCAGAAGAAGCGTTTCTGCAACCAGGGGTCCTGTTCCAGCGGGGCGGTGACACCAAAGGGATCAGCGGCACCGGTGGTTTCCAGCACCAGGGTGGAAAACGGCGGCAGCTCACCGTTTTTGCGGGCCATGAAAAGGTTGCGCAGGGTGCTCGACAGGGTTCCCTGTATCACACAGCACAGGCAGCCACCGGACAGCAGGGTCACCGGAACGCGGCTCTCGCCGGTGAGATGCTGGTCGATACCGATATCGCCAAGCTCATTGATGATTACCGCCAGATCCTGACGCTCACTGAGCCAGCGGTTGAGCAGCGTGGTCTTGCCGCTGCCCAGAAAGCCGCTCAGGACAACAACCGGCAAGCGATCCATCAATCAGGCCAGGGACCAGGGCAGTTGCTGGCCGGCGTAGAACGGCACCATGGCCTCCCCGGCCGCATCAATCACCTCCGGCACGGACCAGGGCTTGCGCACCAGGGTCACGGTGTCGGTATGGCGGGGCAGCCGGTAGAAATCTGCGCCGAAGTGGCTGGCAAAGCCTTCCAGTTTGTCCAGGGCGTTGTACTGTTCAAGAAAGCTGGCATACAGGGGTAACGCCGCCCGGGCGGAATAACAGCCGGCGCAGCCGCAGGCCGCCTCTTTCTTGTTGCGTGGATGCGGGGCGGAATCCGTACCCAGGAAAAAACGGTCATGCCCTTCCAGCACCGCCTGCTGGATGCTCTGCTGATGCTGGCGCCGCTTGAGAATCGGCAGGCAGTAGTTATGCGGGCGCACCCCGCCCACCAGCAAATCGTTCCGGTTCATCAGCAGGTGCTGTGGCGTCACGGTGGCGGCGGTCAGCTCGCTGGCCTCACGCACAAAGTTAACCCCCTCTGACGTAGTCACATGCTCAAAGACAATGCGCAAACCGGGAAACTGGCGACGGATATCATTGAGGTAACGGTCAATAAAGACTTTTTCCCGGTCAAAGATATCAATGTCCGCATCAGTGACTTCACCATGAACCAGCAGCGGCACATCGTGTTTTTCCATGGCCGCATACAGATGGGTAATCTTGCCCGGGTCGGTCACCCCGCTATCGGAATTGGTGGTAGCCCCTGCCGGGTATAGCTTGAAGGCATGCACGAAGTCACTCTTCGCGGCCCGCTCCACCTCTTCCACCGGCGTGGTATCGGTCAGGTACAACACCATCAGTGGCTCAAACGTCACTCCCGCCGGCACCTGGGCGAGAATCCGCTGCCGGTATTCATCCGCTTGCGCCACGGTATTCACCGGTGGCGTCAGGTTGGGCATGACAATGGCACGGCCAAACACGTTCGCCGTGGCTGGCACCGTCTCAGCGAGCAGCTCGCCGTCGCGGAAATGCAGATGCCAGTCGTCGGGGCGGGCGATGGTCAGGGTGTCAGTCATGGCGTCACCTTGGGTCGATGTTCTTCGGGGCGCATAGTGTAGCGTAACTGGGAGGGCGCGCGGGTTGAAAATGTTTGCGCGTGACTATGAGCGGATCTCGTTAGCGCCTTTTTTGCAGGAGCCTGCCTGCAGGCGAAATCAGTGAGGCGTCATAAATAACCAAAAGAGGAGCTTGCAGGGCAGCGCTGTGCCAACTGGAGGGCTTCGCCTTGCAAGCAAGGCTCCAACGAAAAACGCCCCGCAGTGCGGGGCGTTTTTGGATATATGGCGGAGAGGGCGGGATTCGAACCCGCGATACGGTAACCCGTATGGTTCCTTAGCAGGGAACTGGTTTCAGCCACTCACCCACCTCTCCGGAATGCGGTCATATTGTCAGTCTGGAATCTGGGCTCTTGCCGGCCTGTTTCCAAACTCGCCGCGCATCATAACGATTTTGCGGAGAAAATACAGCCCAAAAATCAGGCAGACTCACCGTCTGGTGATTTTTCGTGCTGTATACGCTGGTAGATTTCTTCCCGATGCACGGCAACCTCTTTCGGCGCGTTCACACCGATGCGAACCTGGTTACCTTTTACACCCAGAACAGTCACGGTGACTTCATCACCTACCATCAGGGTCTCACCAACTCGACGCGTAAGAATTAACATAATGATCCCTCCTGGGGTCCTTCAATTTCCGTGAGCGCATGCCGTACCCGGGGCTCGCGGGTTGTCGTCCGTGACGACTCCTTGGTGCGGGACCATTTACCCACCCCTGGTACGGGGGCGGTAGTATGCCTGAAGCGTATTCGTAAGTCTCGCCGTGAAGGGGGGCGAGACCAACCGGTCGTCGCCCCATACCTACCTGGCAGTATGTGGCTGAGCCCTGCCTTCAGCCTGAAGCTGAGCTGTGGTTTCAGCGTGGTGCCTGGCGCAAGAATTTGTTGTCACAGGGCATTTTCTGAGGAAGCGCCGTATCAGGAAATACGGTCGACTGAAGAAAATGTTCTGTGGCGGCAAAGGCTCGTGCCAGGCACCACGATGAAGCTACGGGCTCAGCTTGAAGGCTGATCCAGCTCGAACGCGGAGTGCAGAGCACGCACCGCCAGCTCCAGATATTTCTCGGCCATGACCACCGATACCTTGATTTCCGAGGTGGAGATCATCTCGATGTTGACCCCTTCCTTGGCCAGGGCTTCAAACATCTTGGATGCCACGCCGGCGTGGGAACGCATGCCCACACCCACCAGGGACACCTTGGCGATCTTGTCGTCACCAATGATTTCCGGGTTACCCAGCTCCTCGGAAGCCTTGCGCAGGGCTTCCTGGGCACGGGCAAAGTCGTTGCGGTGCACCGTAAAGGTAAAGTCGGCGGCGCCGTCCTTGCCCACGTTCTGCACGATCATGTCTACTTCGATGTTCTCTGCACTCACCGGGCCGAGGATCTTGTAGGCAATGCCCGGAGTATCCGGGGCGCCACGCACGATGATTTTGGCTTCATCACGGGTAAAGGCAATTCCGGAGATTACCGGCTTTTCCATATCAACCTCGTCGTCGACGGTAATGAGAGTTCCAGGACCATCCTGAAAACTGGACAAGACACGCAGCGGCACATTGTACTTGCCGGCGAATTCCACAGAGCGAATCTGCAGGACCTTGGAGCCCTGGCTGGCCATTTCCAGCATTTCCTCGAAGGTAATGCTGTCCAGGCGACGGGCGTTATCCACCACACGGGGATCGGTCGTGTAGACGCCATCCACATCGGTGTAGATCTGACACTCGTCGGCCTTCAGGGCCGCGGCCAGTGCCACGGCGGTGGTGTCGGAACCACCACGGCCGAGGGTGGTAATGTTGCCGTCCGCATCAACACCCTGGAAACCGGCCACGACCACCACACTGCCGCCATTCAGATCGGCGCGCACTTTCTTGTCGTCAATCTCTTCGATACGGGCCTTGGAGTAGACACTGTCGGTGCGCAGGGGAATCTGGCTACCCGTGTAGGAGCGGGCATTGATACCCAGCTTCTGCAGCGCCATGGACAGCAGGGCAATAGTGACCTGCTCGCCGGTGGAAACCAGCACATCCATTTCCCGCGGTGAAGGGTTATCGCTGACGCCTTTGGCCAGCTCGATCAGGCGATTGGTTTCGCCGCTCATGGCGGAAACCACCACGACCACCTGGTCGCCCCGTTTATGGAAACCTGCCACCTTCTCGGCGACGGCTTGAATGCGTTCGACCGTACCCACTGAGGTACCGCCGTATTTCTGCACTATAAGGGCCATAAAGTCGCTTTATCTGCAAAAAAGAGCGCGTAACCTTAGCAGAAACGCGCCCGGATTTCATGTTGAGGGCTGAGTCGCGGTCTTGACCGCAGCTTACGCCCCCTGCTCAGACACCCAGTTTTTCACGCTTTCCAGGGCCGCCGGCAAGGCGGCGGGATTGTTGCCCCCGCCCTGGGCCATGTCCGGGCGGCCACCGCCGCGACCGTCCACCTGCTCGGCCACATGCTTGAGCAGATCACCGGCCTTGAACCGGTCGGTGAGATCCTTGGTGACACCCGCCACCAGAGCCACTTTATCGCCATCCACGGCAGACAGCAGGATAATCGCCGAGCCCAGCTTGTCTTTCAGCTTGTCCATGGTGACCCGCAGGGTCTTGCCATCGGCACCGTCCAGCTGGGTCGCCAATACCTTCACACCGGCGATTTCCTGCACCTCATCGGTGAGGTCGCTGCCGGCGCCACTGGCCAGCTTCTGCTTGAGACGCTCGATTTCCTTTTCCAGCTCGCGCACTTTCTGCGCTTGGTTGCGCACCCGCTCGGCGGCGTTGTCCGGTGTGCTTTTCACCGTGGCCGCGATCTCACTGAGCGCCCGCTCCTGCTGACGCATCACGCTCAGGGCATGCTCACCGGTAACCGCTTCGATACGGCGCACACCGGCAGCGGCGGACGCTTCCAGGGTAATCCGGAACAGGCCGATATCGCCGGTACGACTCACGTGGGTTCCGCCACACAGCTCCTTGGAGAAACCGTCGCTGCCCATGCTGAGCACGCGCACCTGATCATCATATTTCTCACCGAACAGGGCCATGGCACCGGCTTCCCGGGCGGCATCAATATCCATCAATTCGGTAGTCACCGGGGTGTTGGCCAGAATCTGGCGGTTCACCAGAATCTCGATCTGTTCGCGCTGGGCTTCGCTCACGGCTTCACCATGGGAAAAGTCGAAGCGCAGATAGTCGGATGCCACCAGAGAGCCTTTCTGCTGTACATGCTCACCCAGCACGTCACGCAGGGCGGCATGCATCAGATGAGTGGCGGAGTGATTGCGCATGATGGCGCGACGACGCTCCACATCCACGTAGGCGGAGACTTTCTCGCCCACCTTCAGGCTGCCGCTTTCCACCTTGCCCAGGTGCACATGGGCCGCCTGACGCTTCTTGGTATCGGACACTGCGAAACGGTTATCGCCCTGCACCAGGAAACCACTATCGCCCACCTGACCGCCGGACTCGGCATAAAATGGCGTGCTGGCCAGCACCACCATGCCTTCCTCACCCGCCTGCAGGGCATCAACCGCTTCGCCGTCCTTGAACAGGCCGACGATCTTGTCGTCGTCCGCCAGTTTTTCGTAACCGGAGAAATCGGTCACCGCCTCGATATTGAGTCGGTCACTGTAATCATTGGCAAAGCTGCCAGCGCCTCGGGCACGCTCACGCTGGGCTTCCATGGCTTTTTCAAAACCGGCCATGTCCACCGTCAACTCCCGCTCACGGGCCACATCGGCGGTGAGATCCGGAGGAAAACCATGGGTGTCATAAAGATTGAACAGCACCTCGCCGGGCAGCTCCTTGCCATCCAGCTCGGCAATGGCCGCTTCCAGCACCTTCATGCCGGCGGCCAGGGTGCGACCGAACTGCTCTTCTTCCGCCAGCAACGCCTTCTCGATACGGGCCTGTTCTCGAACCAGCTCCGGATAGGCCTCACCCATCTGTTCTACCAATGCACCCACCAGGGTGGAGAAGAACGGCTTGTCCTGACCCAGCTTATGGCCGTGGCGCAGGGCGCGACGGATGATGCGGCGCAGCACATAGCCACGGCCTTCATTGGACGGTATCACCCCGTCACAGATCAGGAAGCTGGCGGAACGGATATGGTCGGCAATCACCCGCAGGGATTTCTCTTCCATATCCTGGCAGCCGGTGGCGTTTGCCGCCGCCTGCAGCAGCGCCTGAAACAGATCAATCTCGTAGTTGGAATGCACGCCCTGCAGCACCGCCGCGATGCGTTCCAGGCCCATGCCGGTATCCACGCTCGGCTTGGGCAGCGGCTTCAGCTCGCCGTCCTGCTGACGATCGTACTGCATGAACACCAGATTCCAGATCTCGATATAACGGTCCAGATCGTCATTCTCGGACCCCGGGGGACCACCGGGCACATCTGCCCCGTGGTCATAGAAGATTTCGGAACAGGGGCCACAGGGGCCGGTGTCGCCCATCTGCCAGAAATTATCTTCGTCCAGGCGGGAGAAGCGCTCGGCGCTGACGCCCATTTCCTTCAGCCAGATATCCGCCGCTTCGTCATCGGACACATGCACGGTGACCCACAGGCGCTCTTCCGGCAGGCCCAGAGTACCGGTGAGGAATTCCCAGGCGAACTTGATGGCTTCACGCTTGAAGTAGTCGCCGAAGCTGAAGTTACCCAGCATCTCGAAGAAGGTGTGATGCCGCGCCGTATAGCCCACGTTCTCCAGGTCGTTATGCTTGCCGCCAGCGCGTACGCAGCGTTGGGAGCTGGTGGCACGGGTGTAATCCCGGGACTCACGGCCCAGAAAGACATCCTTGAACTGGTTCATCCCCGCGTTGGTGAACAGCAGCGTGGGGTCGTTATGGGGCACCAGCGACGAGGACGGCACCTTGGCGTGCCCCTGGCTGGCGAAGTAGTCCAGGAAGGCCTGGCGTAGTTCAGCACTCTTCATAGGAGAAACATTATTGGCTGGCTGTCAGAGAGCGCCGAGTATACCGCCCTCAAGGCCCGGTTGCGATGGGGTTTGAGAGCAGGAGCGAGTTGAAAGTTTAAAGTTGAAAAGCGCGAATCTGGTCCAGTTCCACCCGGGTTCGCCTGAGCCGCGCCGCAATCATGGCAATATGCCTCACCAACCCGGAATCGCGGCTACTTTGGCTGGAACACCACGAAGCCCTGCCCGCGCTTTTCAACTTTCAACTTTGAACTTTCAACTCACCCCTTGATCGCCGCCGCCAGGCACACCGCCAGCACCATCACCAGCAGAATCCGCTTGAGCACTGTCGGGGATACCCGGTGGGCAAAGCCTACGCCCAGGCGCACGCCCAGCAAGGTGCCGGCCGCCACCAGCAGGCCCGGCAGCCAGGCCACCTGGTCCCGGGCCACAAAAATGCCCAGCGCCAGCACGGTGAAGCTGCCGGTGATGGCCAGCTTGAGCGCGTTGCCGCGCAGCAGGTCATAGCGAAGCTGCCCCACCAGCACGGCGATCAGCACAAAGCCCACCCCCGCCTGCACAAAGCCGCCGTAGGCGCCGCAGAAGAACAGTCCCAGCCAGCCGGCCACGGAGTCGTTGGGTTGCAGTGGCACCTCATCCGGAGCCGGTAACATCTGGTTGGGTTTGAACACCATGATCAGGGCCACCACCACCAGGGTGGTCAGCAATACCGGTTTGAGGATGCTCTCCGGCAAATAGGACGCTGCCAGCGTTCCAACCAGGGTACCCAGCAGACAGGGCACCAGAATGGCCGGCAGCGGTTTGAACGGCATGGTCCCGCGCTTGTTGAACTGCCGCACCGCCTCCACGCTCTGTATCAGCACCCCCACCCGCATGGTGCCGTTGGCCAATGCCGCACTCATGCCACTGAGCATCAGCAACGGCAGGATCAACAAGCCACCGCCCCCGGCCAGGGTATTGATAAACC